>JBHHXN010000014.1:0-66183 GCA_046757025.1 bacterium | reverse complement strand
AATGGCTGTTTTTTAATGTTTGCTGCAATTTAATCTCTTTTCAATTGAAAAAAAGTAAGGTATCCTGACAGGCTTGATGGCCAGCATCGCTGACAAATTGAAAATGGTTCATGCATGCCGCAAAGCATTTTGTTCTGAAAATAATATCTGGCAGGAAGATAGATGGAAATTAGCGGAAAAGAGTTGAGGTGATTAAATTTCAAACAAAATCCCCTCGCGAATGCTTATTTCAATTCCGCTAATTGCAGTGGTTTGCGTTTTCGCCACCTTTATGAAAACAAACTGTGACAGTCTATTCCTTGTTGCCGGTGGATTCAATTTTTGCCGGGTCTTCCTCTTCCTCCGGTTCTTTTACGGACTTCTTAAATTCCCGTAATCCTTTTCCCAGGCCTTTGGCCAGTTCTGGAAATTTCTTACCCCCAAATAGAAGTAAAATGATGAAGATGATGATAAGAATTTCCCACGGTCCTAAACTCATGACAAGTCTCCTAAGTAATTATATGATAGAGTTCTGCAAAACAGGATGTTCAACCTTCCGGTTGCAGCAGGCTGAAGTCCACCCCCCTCCGTGATTTCATTTTGCCGAAGTCTGATGAACCAATAAAGAAATTAGTTCTTTTTCATTTGATATTGATGTCTTTGATTTCTTTAATTTCTTTTTTGATGTCAGTTTCAATTTCACCGACATCCAGCTCATTTTTTAGGTCAGACGTGGCTTTTTTGAATTCGCGAATACCCTTGCCGAGTCCGCGCGCCAGTTCTGGCAACCTTTTAGAGCCGAATAACAGCAAAATCACCAGAAAAATGATGATGAGCTCCTGCATACCGATTGCGCCCATTTTTAATACCTCCTACAAAAAATTCTGAATGATTAATACCACCTGAAAAGGTAAATCGCCACCGCGATGCCGATCAGGCCTACAATATTTAGTACAATTTTAAAGCCAATGGTTATAGCAAACAGCCCGGCGTTGAGTACGGCCGGACCGATTTCAAAAAAAGCTTCGTTAAGAAAAAATTCCTTCACTACCCCGTCCGGTAAAACCAATCCCAACAATTTGCCGATCAACGTTCCAATCATCGCGCCTAGAACAATCACCAGCACAATAAAACCTAACGATTTTTTTCTCATCCAGGGTTCCTTTCCCATTTCATGGCCATAGACTCAGCTTTTCTTTCACCTCCGCATGCTTAATTTGCAAATAAATTTTTTAAAAGTTACTACCGCCCGGTATTAAGTTAAAACCGTCGCTAAATTGGTTTGCAGCATGGATTCAAAGATTTTCAGTCCATCGGTAGAATTGAGAATTTCCTCTGCGCAGCGATCCGGATGCGGCATCATACCCATGACGTTGCCCGCTTTGTTGATGATGCCGGCAATGTTGCTCAACGAGCCGTTGGGGTTGGCGTCGGTGGTAATTTCACTATGCGCATCGCAATACCGAAAGACTATCTGACGGTTTGCGTTCACTTCACTGAGGGTCTGTTGATCCGCATAATACAGGCCTTCTGCGTGTGCAACCGGCATGTAGAGAATTTCACCTGACAGACAGCGGTTAGTAAATCGCGTCTGGTGATTCTCCACTCGCAGGTGCACAAATTTGCAAACGAAGCGCATGCTCTTGTTGCGCATGAGCGCGCCTGGCAACAAACCGCTTTCACAGAGAATTTGAAATCCGTTACAAATGCCGATGACCAGGCCGCCCTGTTCTGCGAACGCGGTGACAGCTTTCATTACCGGAGAAAAGCGCGCGATGGCGCCGGTTCGTAAATAATCGCCGTAAGAAAACCCTCCTGGCAACACGATGGCATCCAAATCGTCAAGCGCGTCGGCTTTGTGCCAGACATATTTCACTTCCTGATTCAACACATGCTTCAGAACATGATAGCAATCGTGATCGCAGTTCGAGCCGGGAAAAATGATCACACCAAATTTCATCAAGCGTTTCCCTGGTGATGCGCTGATCCGTTCTCACGCAGTTCAAAGCGAAAATCTTCAATGACGGAATTCGCCAGCAATTTTTGGCAGGCTTCATCTGTCAGACGCTGCGCTTCCTCCCGGTCAACGTCTTTAAACTGCAGTTGAATAAATTTGCCCATTCGCACACCCTGAATGCCCTCAAAGCCAAGGTTTTCCAGGGCCTGCTTCACGGTGTCGCCCTGTGGATCCAGAATGCCTTTTTTCAGTGTGATAAAAATGTCAGCGACAAACATCATTCATCCGGGTCCGTTAATCCGGCAGTGAGATGTCAAATATTTCTTCATCTTCTTCATCTTTATGGCCCAGTATGATAGAGCGGATGAAGAAGTACAAAACAAATCCCAGAGTCATGGGAAACATCACGCGTTCGCGGAAGACGACGATAACGGTCATTGCCAAAAGCATAATCGCTAATTGGATTGAATTCTTTTTCGTATCACGAAATGAGAATTTCGGCACGGTTTCGTACTCCACGTTGCTCACCATGAGAAAACTCAAGAACAGCACCAGGGGAATAAGAAACGGTTCATACCGTAATCCTTCCCAGAGATCGTAATTAAAAAGGACATAAGTGGAAATGGTCGTCGCCATGGCCGGAATGGGCAATCCTGAGAAGTTCTCCTTTTCGAAGCCATCCATATTGGCATTGAATCGCGCTAACCGAATCACCCCAAACAATAGCGGCAGGAAGGCCAAAATCATGCCCGGTGCGGCCAGCTTGTAATAAAATACCCGATAGATGAGCACAGCCGGCGCCACCCCAAACGAAACCGCGTCTGCTAATGAGTCGAATTGAATTCCGAATTCGCTGAATGAGTGGGTTTTTCGAGCAATTTTGCCGTCAAGGGCATCCCAGAGTGCTGCGATGATGATCATCCAGGAAGCTGTGACGTACTTACCCTGCAGCGTATTCACAATGGCAAAAAATCCAAAAAACAAATTGAGCATGGTGAACAAACTGGGTACTAAATTCCTTTTATGAAACATTATGCACTACTCCTATGATACTTTCTCCGCCTTTTACTTTTTGATTTAATGATACTTTAATTTCAAATTCTTCTGGTAGAAACACATCGACTCGGGAGCCAAATTTGATGATGCCAAATCTTTCACCCTGTTCAACCACGATACCTTCGCGGACATGACACACGATTCTGCGCGCTATAATTCCCGCGATTTGCTTGAACAGGATCTTGTGTCGGTCGTTTTCAATGCCAATGATGGTTTGCTCGTTGATCTCCGAGGCTTCGCTTTTGAATGCTTGTACAAACGATCCCCGCCGATAGCGGAAATACCCAACCGTGCCGCTAATGGGAATCCGATTGACGTGGACGTCAAACACTGACAAAAAGATACTGATGCGCGTGGACTTGCCATTCAGAAATTCCTTTTCGAAATCCTCTTGAATTTCGATGACTTTGCCATCTGCTGGCGAAACCACCACGTTTGCAGCCGCGGGGATTGTTCGCTCCGGATCGCGAAAAAAATAAAACATAAATCCGGTCAGCACGACGACGATGACCGCAAATACGGTTAAATGCAGGTGCGGCGTCAGTACCGCACCGGTCGTCATGATGGCGGACGATAACACCATCCCGATAATAATACCAAATCCTTCTTTACTCACACTGCCTCCAGCGGTTATGTAAATCGGTTCGCATTTTAAATAATTAAGACGACTTAAAAACCCGGCTCAGGACTTCCTCGTACGCTTCGATGGCTTTGTCTTTACCGGGCATGAACTTTTTCTTGTTCAGTTTATCTTCCGATTCAATATTCCATAACCGACAAGTATCCGGAGAAATTTCATCGGCCAGAGTAATCTTTCCAGATTTATTGCGGCCAAACTTCAATTTGAATTCCACCAGAACGATATTTCGGCGGTAGAAAAACGATTTTAATACGGCGTTGGTTTTTTTTGCCAGCCGTTCAATTTGTTTGAGCTCCTCGGCCGTGGCGTACTCAAAAGCCACGATATGGTGCTCATTCACCATGGGGTCCTGTTTTTCATCGCCCTTTAAATAGTACTCCAGCACGGGATGATCCAGCTCTTTGCCTTCTTCCACTCCGTATTTTTTAACCATATTTCCCGCGGCGTAGTTGCGCATGAACACTTCTACCGGAATCATCTCCAACTTTTTAATGACCATTGAATTGCCGGAAAATGGCTTCACGAAATGCGTCGGAACGTGATAGCTTTCCAGATAACTAAAAAAATGCGATGAAATCTGATTGTTGATTTTGCTTTTTTCTTTTACGACACCGGTTTTGGTTCCATATAAAGTCACTGCTGAATCTTTGAATTCCAGGATATAAAGCTCTTCGTTATCGGTTTCGTAAAGTATTTTGGATTTACCTTCCTGGACTTTTTTTTTCTTTTTTACACTTTGTTCTTTCAAGGCTTCCTCTCTCCTTTAATATTATTTAATTATTAACATTTCTCACGTGGTGAGGTTGTTCATAAACTAATTGTTAATCCAGAAGTTACGGTTTGTTCTACCTTCCCCCAGAGCGGAGTCGAAGGGTGATTTGTTCAGGCAATAATTCATACTTCGACTCCACTCAGTATGAAGTGAAATCTATCGTATCTGATTATTTTATATGAGCATGTTTGCATAAATTGAAGTGAGAAATGTTAATTAATTAGTTAATCCCAACCTGTCAAAAATCACCTGAACATTTCGTAAATGGTTTTTTAAATCGAAGCAACGCGCCACCTCCTCATCAGACAACCATTTTGAAATGGATTCATCAGCCAAAACCACGGATTGAAAATCTTTGCCAGAATTCCAGACTTTCATGGCCGCTCCTTGCACCAGCGCATAAGCCTCCTCGCGCGTGAGGCCTTTGCGCGTCAAAGCTAAAAGCAGCGATTGCGAGAACACCAAACCATTGGTCTTGTGTATATTATTCAGCATATTTTCCGGATATACGATCAAGTTGGCGATGATGCCGGTAAATTTGTGCAACATATAATCGAGAGCCGTGGTGCTGTCCGGGATGATGATGCGTTCCACCGACGAATGGGTGATGTCGCGTTCATGCCAGAGGGCGACGTTTTCCATGGCTGCCAGGGAATTGGTGCGCACGACCCGGGCCAGTCCGGCTACCTGCTCACACGACACCGGATTGCGCTTGTGCGGCATGGCGGAGGAACCTTTCTGCCCCTTGTCAAACGATTCTTCCACTTCCAGTATTTCTGTTCGTTGCAAGTTTCGAATTTCCGTGGCGAATTTTTCCAGCGAGTTGGCAATGAGCGCCAGCGTGGTTAAATACTCTGCGTGCCGGTCTCGCTGCACGATTTGCGTTGAAATCGGCGCGGGCTGCAGTTGCAATTTCGAACAAACATACGCTTCTACGCGCGGGTCAATATGTGCGAACGTGCCGACTGCGCCGGAGATTTTACCCACAGAAATTGTGTCCACCGCTTTATTCAACCTCGCAATGCCCCGCTTGATTTCATCATACCACAATGCCATTTTCAAGCCAAAGGTGGTGGGTTCGGCGTGCACGCCGTGCGACCGTCCCATACACGGAGTGTCCTTGAATTCCACGGCACGAACGCGCAATGCCTCTTTGAGCTTTTCTAATTTGTCCAATAGTATTTGACCTGCATGACGCATCAGAACCGAAAGCGAGGTATCCAAAAGATCGGATGAAGTCATACCCGCATGTATATATCGGCTGTCCGGGCCAACATATTCAGCGACGTTGGTCAAAAAAGCGATGACGTCGTGCTTCACAGTATCTTCGATCTCCAATATCCGCTGAATATCGAAATCGGCTTTTTCTTGGATGACCTGCAAAGCCGCCGCCGGCATTTCGCCGAGTTCCGTCATGGCTTCACAGGCTAAAATTTCCACTTTCAGCCAAGTGCGGAATTTATTTTCGTCACTCCAAATCTGAGCCATTTCAGGCCGTGAATAACGATCAATCAACTCGATGTCCTTCGATTAATCCTTTTGTTTTCAATTTGACTGATTCCTGCTTCAACGCGACAACCCGATCAGACTGCGCGAAAAGGGTGGACAAATTCATCCTTCTGCTACGCTCAATGTAAATTAAACAGAAACGAATCGCTACCAGATTCCGTAAGTTTTCACCCATCTCTGAAGGTTGAACAACCTATTTTGCCGCCCTCTCCGAAAAGAGAGCTTACACAAAGAAGCCAAAGAAGCCCTGTTCTCTCATGACACTAATCGGCAATTTCTTCCAACCGCAACGTCATGCTCAGTCTTTTGCGGTCACGAATCACCACCAGATTCAACTGATCGCCGCCGCGCAAATCCGAATCTTCGATGACGCGCCAGATGTCGCTTCGGCTTCTGATTTTTTCGTTGTTCATTTCCACAATAATATCCCCAACTTCCAGACCGGCTTTGTCCGCAGGGCTATTTTTGTTGACGTTGGTTACGATGACTCCTTCAGAGGATTTTAAGCGAAAATACCGCGCCATCAGCGGCGTGATGTCATCCACCTCCAGTCCCGACCAGAATCTTCTATTCACTTCGCCAAATTCTTTCAGCTCATTCAACACACCTTTAATGCGGTTGATGGGGATGGCAAACCCCAGACCGATGGAGCCGGAATTGTAATCGCTGCTGGTGAAAATAAACGTGTTTAAACCGATCACCTGGCCAAGGCTGTTCACCAGAGGACCGCCGCTATTTCCCTGATTGATGGCGGCATCGGTTTGAATCATATCCTGATAGACGCGATTGTTTTTCTGTTTACCAAAGTCACGGTCAAGGGCGCTGACCACGCCCACGGTGACCGTAGGTTTAGCATTGATTTCAAATAGCCCAAATGGATTTCCCAGGGCAATCACCCACTCGCCGATGATCACGTCGTCGGAATCCCCAAATTCTATCACCGGGTGGTTATTGCCGTCAATTTTAATCAATGCGATATCCGTGATGTAATCCGTGCCAACCAAATCCGCGTTGTGGGTGCTGCCATCGGACAATACGACGACGATTTCAACAGCATTGTGTACCACATGTTCATTGGTAAGAATATAGCCATCTTTGGAAATCAAAAACCCGGAGCCCAGGCTTTTTACCGCCTGGCGTGGAACCCGGTTCGGAAAGAGCAGACGAAAAAACGGATCATCATATACCGGTGAACGATAATATTCTCTTATTTGAGTAACATTGATACCACAAACCGCATCGCTGACTTTTTCCACTGCCCGGGTGATGGCATTATGCCGGCTGTTGCTGATTTGGTCATCCACATACTGCTGCTCTTGAAACGCAGTGTGAGTTATGGTATTGGCGGTAAAATCCTGACCTGGTGTGGTACGCTCTTCCCCGGATTTTTTACATCCCGCCCCGACCAAAATAATAAACAATGTAAAACCAATTATTTTATTCATCCTTTTTTACCTGAAATCATCTCTGTGCGATTTTCCATTTAATTTCAAAACAATTAGTTGAACCACACCAGACTATCACCCGCAGTGACTGTGCAATGCGTCTCACACCACGCGGTCCTTTACTTTTTCCCAGTCCGATAAAAATCTTTTTAAGCCGATGTCGGTGAGCGGATGATTAAATAATTGATCAAACACTTTGTACGGCATGGTGGCGACATCGGCGCCAATGAGAGCGGCCTCCACCACGTGCAATGGATGGCGGAGACTGGCAGCCAAAATCTCGGTCTCAAATTGATAATTGTCAAAGATGGTGCGAATATCGGTAATGATATCCATTCCCACGCCGCTGATGTCATCCACTCTGCCCACAAAGGGACTGACGAATGTGGCGCCGGCTTTCGCCGCCATCAACGCCTGACTGGGACTGAAACAAAGCGTGACGTTTACCGGAATGTTTTCGGAAGAAAGCGCTTTCACCGCTTTCAGCCCGTCGCGGGTCATGGGAATTTTAATGCAAATATTTGCATGCAATGCCGCTAAATCATGCGCTTCTTTCATCATCCCGTCAAAATCGGTGGAAACCACTTCGGCGCTCACAGGCCCGTTTACCACTTCACATATTTCGATCAGCATCTCTTTGAATTTGCCTTGTTCTTTGGCCACCAGCGTTGGATTGGTGGTGACGCCGTCCAGGATACCCATACTGGCAGCCTGTTTAATTTCATCGATGTTCGCCGTGTCCAAAAAAAACTTCATGATCAACTCCCTTTTAATAGGTAATGGTTTTTCAGAAAATAGTTTAATTCGATTTAGTTGTAATATATTTTTTCGAGAAACAGACCATGCGGCGGCGCGGTGGCTCCGGTACGGCTTTTATCCCCGCTTTCCAGAAGTTCTTCGATGATGTCTGGCTCATATTTGCCGCGACCCACTTCCACCAGCGTTCCAACGATCATGCGTACCATGTTATGTAAAAAACGTTTGGCACAGATTCTAAAAATAAGATCGCGTTCGGTTTCAGACCACTCGGCACTTTCCACGTACGACAAATAGTGCGGCTCATCTTCTGTTTCTTTACTAAATACGGCAAACACATGTTCGCCTACCAGATATTCTGAAGCGGTTTTGATTCTCTCCAGCTCCAACCGATATTTGCAATACCACGCATATTGTCGGCCTACGGCTCTGCGGGTCTTGGCGATGACGTAGCGATAAACTCGTTTTGTGGCGCTAAAGCGTGCATGAAAATCCGCTGCCGCTTCTTCAGCAGCCAAAACTAACACATCGTTTGGAAGATAACGGTTAATCCCGTTTTTTATGGCATCGAGACCGAGGTGGCTGTTGGTTTTAAAATTTACCACCTGCCCCAATGCATGCACACCCGAATCGGTTCGGCCAGCAGCTATCAACGTAGGTTCATCATTCATGACCGATTTGATGGCGCTGTGCAGTGTTTTTTGTACCGTGTTGTCATCTGGCTGCCATTGCCAGCCACAATAATTGCTGCCATCGTATTCGAGAGTGAGCTTAATATTGCGCATAAATTTTTAAAGAACCCGCTATCGCAACAAAAGGACGCCGAGTAAAAACGCTCCTGACAACATCATAACCACCAGATCATCGGAATGAAACGTCAACTGTTGGTAATGACTGCGGCCTTCCCCGCCAGAGTAACATCGCGCTTCCATGGCCACCGACAGCTCGTCCGCCCGCCGAATCACCGAAATAAACAGTGGCAGCAACATGGGAACGATATTTTTTATTTTCTTTACCAAACTGCCTTCTAGCGACGCGCCCCGTGAAAGTTGGGCGTGCTTGATTCTATCCGCTTCTGTGAGTAAAATCGGGATAAAGCGCAACGACATCGTCATCATCATCGCAAATTCTTGCACCGGCAGTTTCAGTCTTTTCAGCGGTGAGAATATTTTTTCCAGACTATCTGTCAACTCCAGAGGAGAAGTCGTCAGGGTTAAATAGGCCGTAATGATGATTATCAGAACTAGCCGCCAGGTATAAATCACACCCGCAACCAGACCCGTTTGCGTAAAATGGACGTTCACAAACGGGAAACTTGCGCTGCCACTGAAATCAGAAACATGAATCAAAAAAGTCAACAGAAAAAGCCAGTAGAATCCCTTCAAATTTTTCAAGATGATCTTCAGTGGAATTTTCGAAAAAACCATCCCCAGGAAAAGCATAGAGATCTCAATCATCAGCAGTTTTAATTCATGCGTAAGTAGCACGCCGGTCATCAAAAACAGACTTGCCAGGAGTTTACTTCGCGGATCCAGCCGATGTAAAATGGATTTGCCGGGAAAATAATGACCAAGCGTAATGTCCATTAAAAAAGTCATATTTTCAGCCGGTTACCACCATTTTTACACACCTTTTTATACACAATCGAGCATGCATGGCTGCAAAAACTTTCTGGATATTGGTTTCGAATTTCGCTTCCGAATCGGTTGTCCGCCCCCTTGCACCGATTTGCGATTTGCCTTTAACGATTTTTAAAATCACCCCACAAAAATAAATATCTTCAACTTGATTTGAGCCGTTTTTCAACGCGCTAATAACCGATTTATCTAAAAAATAAATATACTATTTATTTCAAAAAAATCAAACAAAAAAGAAAACGCTATTTCATGAACAGGAAATCCTCAGTGATAAAGGGAAATCCTTTCATTGCTATAAAAACAGACTCTGTGAAACCTGGCTGTCATTCTGTAAGAATCTTGTTAGAATAGTCGTAAGATGCTGTTTATTAAAAAGTTTCTTCCAGAATGACAGAAGTAGTGTGCTTAATTATTCGTGAATATAGCGGCTTTTTCTACCAGCTTAAAGTTTGAAAAAGAGTATATACCCCCCCAGTAGTGAGGTTTTACCATGAACACAATTTTTCGCTTGACTTTTTAAAATAATTCTGTTATGTTGATTTTCAGATTTTAGGGGGCATATTAGAGAGACGGCGTACCACAACAGTTTTTAATTCCCGGTAAGGATTATTTACTATTTTCGGAAGGGAGGGAAAATGAGTAATCCAGATTTCAAGCCTTACGTTCCTGCAGAAACAGACCTTAAAGAATTTACCTTCAAAGCGGTTTTCCTGGGTGTTTTGATGGCCGTGGTTTTAGGGGCCGCCAATGCCTATCTCGGCATGAAAGCGGGCTTGACCGTGGCCGCAACCTTTCCTGCCGCAGTGGTAGCCATGGCGGCGTTACGCATCTTCAAAGGTTCGATTTTGGAAGAGAACATCGCCAGAACCACGGCCTCGGTGGGCGAAGCCCTGGTGGCGGGTGCGATTTTTACCATTCCGGCCTTTGTCATCAGCGGCGTCTGGGATTCACTGTGGACTTTTGAGCACCTGCTGGAAGGAGCCATCATCATGCTCATCGGTGGCGCACTCGGTGTGCTGTTCGTGGTGTTGCTGCGGCGTACCATGGTGGAGGAAGCGGAGCTGCCTTTTCCGGAAAGCGTGGCCGCGGCTGAAATTGTCAAAGCGGGTCAGGGCGGCGCAACCGGCGCCGGATACGTTTTCGGCGCCATGGGCATTGCCGCACTCCTGGAGCTGTTTAAAAACCCCAACGGTATTTTCTTCATCAAGGATTACGTGAATCGCTTTTTTGCCTTTGCCGAATCCAAAATCCAGATCGCCGGCACCTCATCGGCGTTTTCGGGCGGCATTCTCTTAGAAACGCCTATCGCCTCGCCCGCATTGATGGGCGTGGGCTACATCGTCGGCTTTCGCATTTCGTCGGTTTTGTTCGCGGGCGCCGTCATGGGACATCTGCTGTTAGTGCCTCTGGCCATCTTTTTAAATCCGTCTCTGGGGGACGTGGCGGGTCAAAACTGGGTAAACATCAGCGCCGACGTCTGGAAAAATCAAATCCGACCGCTGGCGGTGGGAACCATGATCGTGGCGGCTTTTTACACCCTTTACAATCTGCGCACTTCACTGGTTCAAGGTATTGGTAAAGCCTTCAAAGACTTGCAAAAAATCAAATCGCATGCCGGACCAGTGTCGAGGCTCGAAATCGACCTGGACTTCAAAAAAATCATCATCGCGATTTTTCTTCTTGCCATTCCACAATACTTTCTCTACCACTACTTTAGCGGCTCATTTTTAGGCTCCTTACTGCTGACCGTGGTGCTGCTGGTGGTAGGCTTTTTATTTTCTGCGGTAGCGGGCTACCTGGTTGGCCTCATCGGCAGCTCCAACAATCCCATCAGCGGACTCACATTGAGCACACTGCTAATTTCCGCCGTGTTGATGGTGGCCATCGGTGTCACCGGCGTCAAAGGTGTGGCTGCGGTTCTGGGTGTGGCCGGCGTGGTTTGCTGCGCCGCAGGCATTGCCGGCGACATGACGCAGGATTTGAAAGTCGGTCACATTTTAGGCGGCACGCCCTGGCGCATGCAGATGGGCGAGATTATCGGTGTCATCGTCGCCGGTGCGTTGCTTATGCCGTTCATCGCCGTGATGGACAAAGTGTATGAAATAGGTAGCGCGGCACTGCCGGCCCCCCAGGCTGGCCTCATGGCGTTGATGGCCAATGGCATTGTGGGCGGTGAAATGGCCTGGCCACTGGTTATCGTGGGCATCTTTTTTGCCATTGGATTGATTCTGATCAAATCGCCCTCTCCGATGTTGATCGCAGTGGGCATGTACTTGCCCTTTCACTCAACCGCCGCCATTTTCGTGGGCGGCATTATCAAACTGGTTGTGGACCGCATTGTAGAAAAGAAAAATTTAACCGACGCACAGAAGACCAAAGCCGACAACACCGGCGTCCTTCTGGCATCCGGACTCATTGCGGGCGAATCGCTCATGGCGGTCATTTTAGCCTTTGTGGTGCTCGGTTTAAATGTTTCGGAAAGCACTTTTTCGCTGGCAAATTGGGCGTTTTTTAACACGCCCTGGTTAGGCTTGGTGATATTTGCCATGGTATTTTACATGCTCATCAAAATTCCCATGGACAACGCCGCCAAGGCATAGAATCGTAAGTAAGAGAACTAAAGATAAATTTGTACGGATGAGATAATCGCCCCCGGCAGGAGGCTCGTACAACCGCAAGTATTTGCCATCGGCCAAGGGGCCTGAATCGTCGTTGGCATCATCAAAACTAAAGAACTTGAAATGTTACAATTGACCTCCGATTCATGTTGATAAAAGACAGCCTTCTGTGTTTCGGTGCGAAAATTCCACGCGCTTTAATCTCGTTTTTGGTTTATGCAAAACATGGATAATAGTTTTTTATATCGCCATCCGAAATGGAATCAAAAATGGGAAAAAAATGAAAACGGATTGACCGTGCTGCTGATTCCAAAATTTGGCGATCACTTGATCGGGAGATGGTTCATGTCGAATTTAAAGAGGCCGTACGTCCATCTCAAATTGGATGAAATCGGTAGTTTTGTGTGGGAGCATTGCAACGGTTCTGTCACTGTGGAAGAAATCGGCAACAAGCTCAAAACTAAATTTGGCGATAAAGTCGAACCCGTTTTTGAAAGATTGGCGCTCTTTTTCCAGAGCCTGGAAAAGAGCAAATCGATAACCTGGCGGTAAATGAGGATTCATATTGGATAATGTAGCTCTTGAACAAATTTGCAGCCACATTGATTCTTATGAAAATGAAGCCATTTCATTGCAACAAAATTTGACAGCCATTCCGGCGCTGGCGCCCGAAAACGACGGCGACGGCGAACAAAAAAAGGCCGAGTTTGTACAATCCTATTTAGAACAGGCACTCAAATGTGACGAGCTCACAAACTACCCGGCCCCGGATAAAAGAGTCTCTTCCGGCAATCGACCCAATATCGTGGCTAAAATAAAAGGCCGGGATCCCTCAAAAACGTTATGGATCATGTCGCATTTAGACGTGGTTCCCCCTGGTGAGCTCGACAAATGGCACAGCAATCCCTGGGAAATTAAAGTTGAACATGGCAAGATAATCGGCCGTGGCGTCGAAGACAATCAACAGGGCATCGTTTCATCCTTTCTCGCTGTCAAAGCCTTTCGCGATACCGGGCTGCAACCCCAAATAAACATCGGGCTGGTTCTGGTATCCGACGAAGAAACCGGCAGCGATTACGGTATTCAATATCTGCTCGAGCATCACAAAGGCATCTTTAGAAAAGAAGATTTAATTCTCATACCCGACGCCGGCATTGCAGACGGTACCATGATCGAAGTGGCGGAAAAAAGCATCGTCTGGCTGAAATTCCGAGTGCAAGGAAAACAGACCCACGGTTCCACGCCGGACCACGGCGTCAACGCCCTGAAAGCCAGCGCGCATCTCATCGTCAAATTGAACGATCTGTATCTGCTGTATAACACAGAAGATGCGGTTTTTGATCCGCCCATGAGTACGTTCGAGCCCACTAAAAAAGAAGCCAACGTGCCGAACATCAACACCATTCCCGGGGAAGATGTTTTTTATTTCGATTGTCGATTACTGCCGGATTATGACGTAGAAAAATTCCAGCAAGATGTAAAAAAGATATGCTCGGAAATAGAAAGCCGGCATCGAGTGTCCATTGAAATAACCACGGAGCAAGTGGTCGTAGCGGCGCCGCCCACGCCGTCGGATGCCGCTATCGTGAAAGCGCTGCAGCGTGCCATTTATCACATTTCCGGCAAACAGGCCCAGCCAATGGGAATTGGCGGTGGCACCGTAGCGGCCTTTTTCCGCAATCAGGGTTTCCAGGTGGCAGTCTGGGCAACGCAGGATGAAACTTTGCACGAGCCCAACGAATACGTCAAAATCGAGAACATCATCCACGATGCCAAAGTGTTTGCGCACGTGGCGTTACAGATATAGTACTTTGCTTTTTACTTGATCTTTTTTTTCATTCTCTCTGTGGGAGTTAAACAAACGTCTAAACGAGAGATTCAATTAAATAGTGTCTGAACGAAAACTAGAGAAATGCGCGATTTCTAAACCTCTTCGCTAAGGCGTCCCCGCCGAGTCAAGCAGGAATTCACCCTCGGCCAGGAGGCCTTAGGGAAGATAGGGTCGTTTTCGTTCAGACACTAAATACATTGGACGTAGAGGAGGTAACCAGGGAGATCTATTGAAGACAATTTCTTTTAATAGCTTCCCAACCTAACCAGTTTCAGTTCGTGACTGATTGAAATGAGCAAAACAACGACCGTTCACGTTAAAATCGATTCATAACGAATTAACAACCTCAGATCTCTCGCACATTAATCATTTTTCTTGTTTCAGGAAATTGATTTCACATTTGAAAAGGAAATCAAAAGGGATGACTTTTCTCTGAGACGAAATAATTGTGGTTCAACATTTGATGGGAAAAACCAATTATTAACTCATGACCCAGTTAGACAAATCCATTCGCACCATACTCAGAAATTGTCTGGAAATAAAGTCGAAGGAGACTTGTTTGATCGTTGCCGAAGATTCGCTTGCCGAAGTGGGTGAGGGACTGTGGCAGTGTGCAAAAAAATTAACCAGATTCTCCATCTTCACAAAATTCTCATCCGATTATAACAACAATTGCCAGTTATTGACTCCTTTGCATAATTCATTTGCGCTTTTGGATGTGGTGGTGGTGTTGACCACGCAAAGGGTCAATGAAGCGCTCTTTGAAAACGCCCGGCAAAACGGCACACGCATCCTGCTTTTGAACAACACCTCTAAAAAATTGATCGAACGGTTGTTTAAAGCCAATTACAAAAAACTAAATCAGATCAGCCGCAAGCTTGCCGATATTTTTTCAATCGGAAAAACTCTGCATTTGCAATCCCCCTCTGGCACAGATGCCAAGATCAGCATCAACCGATTGCACGGTTACGCCGAAGGCGGTATGGCCAACAAAGCCGGCGAATTCAGCACCCTGCCGGCTGGTGACGCCAGTCTGTTTCTGAACAAAAATACCGACGGCATCATCAAGCTGGACCGGATTGCCGGGCAGTCAAACTCCCTGAGCGAGCCCATTTCCCTGAAAGTTCAAAAAGGGCACGTCACGCAAATTAAAGGCGGGCCAGAAGCGGAGCTGTTGCGCAAAGAGCTGCGCAAATTGGGGGCATCCGGTAGGGAGATCAAAGAATTCGGAGTGGGCACCAATAACACATTGAAATTAGGCTATTCGGCCCAGGAGGACGAAAAGGTTGCCGGTACCGCTCACATTTCTTTGGGGCAAAATCAATCCACAAAAGTACACGGCAAAATCATTCCCGCCATCAAAGGCATCATTCTGAAACCGACCATCCGCATCGATAACAAAACCATCATCGACCAGGGCGAGTCACTGCTCTATTGAGAAAACGGTTAATTCAAAGCAAAAATAGTTGGAAGTTAAATACCACTTTAATTTTCCACAAAAGCAATTTCATGAGATTTCATTCCAACCCTTCGGGACTTTTGGGGATTTCGGGATGGCCATGGATGATAAAAAGGCCATCCCAACGGGGTGATTTAGTGCAAAACATCGCTTTGTTTGATGATCGCACTCCGTCGGGGTGAAAAAGCCCGGTTCCCTGAAGTCAAACCCGTAGCCAGTATCGCTAAAAAGTCAGAGGCCATTTCTGAGAAATCCAAAACAAGGCATCTGCTACCTTTGCAGACACAACTGCGAAAAGAGGACTGACGCCGTAAAACGAATACGATTGTTGAATGGTTCGTTTGATTAATACGGCCTGTGAATATTTTTTCCCTTGCCCAGATTTTTAAACCTCAATTGTTCACCACGCAAATACACGGATTAACACCGATATTTTAAAAAACAGCAACTTAGACGTGCATGAATCAAAACCAATTATTTTCAAGATTTCTGCAATACTCATCTTTTAACTCATTGATTTTCTGTGTCTTTTTCCGTGTCATTCCGTGGTCTATGAATTAATCAGGTAAAATAAAAAACAACTTATAAATTGATTAACAAGAACTTATGAGATATACAGTACGGTTATCCAATTAGCTCAGAAAATGTCCTTCAGAAGGAGCGAAGCGACTGAAGAATCTCAGACCACCATACGTTATTCATTCAATCAAGCTTCTGTAGTATGAGATTTTTCGCTCTCCCGCTGAGCGGGACGCCTTTCGGGCAGACACTCAATCGTATGCAACCCACCTTCCTCAATCCTCTAATTCGTTTCGATTTTAAGTTTAGACGCTTTCTTATATCGACAACAATTCTCGATGTTGGGCGCTAAGCGCCTAAATAATCGGTCCCATATTTACAAACAAAGAGGGAAGCTGTGAGAGACCACGTCTTCTGCTCGTATTTGACTGCCAACGCAGTCTGCTTGCATGCCACCGATTTTTTTTACAACACCACAAACCGCAAGAAAATATACACGACTGGCGCAATGATAATTTCACTATCAAAACGGTCTAAAATCCCCCCGTGTCCCGGAATCAAAGAGGACGAATCTTTCACCCGGGCGTCTCGTTTGAACAGCGATTCTAACAGATCGCTCAACTGACCCACGCTGCCGCAAATAGCCCCTATTACTAAAACCGCTGCTAGCTGCAACTGATCCAAAAAAAGCCAGTGACAAAGATAGGCGGTGAATATCGCAAATAGCAATCCGAACACCGTACCTTCCACAGTTTTATTGGGGCTCACACGCTCAAACAGTTTGTGTTTACCCAGCCGGGAGCCCAGGATGTACGCTGCGCTGTCACAAAACCAGGTCGATAGAAAAATCAGCATCACGAGGTAACCGCCGAGCTGATAATCCCGCTGCATCTGGCCGGGCAATTCCCGAATCAAAATTAAAAATCCTAGAAAGAGCGCCACGTAAACCAAGCCCATGATGGTGGTGGCTACATTCAAAATCGGCGCTACCTGATTTCGAAAAAGCTCCAGTAAAAACATCACGATGAAGGCCGCGGTAAGATACAGCCACAAAAATTCTAATTGATAGAAAAACAAAAGTAAACACAAAAGAACGCCAAATGCCGTGCCCACTATTCTTTGCGGATTGGTTACTTTTTGCACCGACAAATCATAAAATTCCAGCAATCCTAAAACAACGATGGAAAGCATTAAAGTTAAAAAAACATAGCCGCCTTTCCAGGCACAGAACAGGATAAATGGACCAAATATGATGGTCACTAACGCACGTACACCAAATTTCTCTAAGCTCAATTTTCCTCCTTAAATCGAATTAGTTTTTGTCTGAACGAAAACTATGTTTTTGTCAGACTGAGGAGCGTAGCGACGAAGAATCGATGACCACGAACCTTCTGTTAATTGCGAATTTGTCGGTTGGAGATTCTTCACTCTATAGCTTGCGCGGGATCATTCAGGATGACATTTATTGTGTTTTCGTTCAGGCACTATTTTGCCGCGGCTAAAAAGGTGTTTAACCTTTCGAACCTGTGTGAATTGGCGCAACGCCAATTAAAAAGCAAACACGCCATTACGGTCATTTTCTGCCTTGCAGGACACGCTGAACAGTTGCATTTTTAAAATTGAGGTGACCAGTGTCAATCGGGATTTTACTAATCCCTTCCACAAAACAAATTTTAATTTACTCGGCATCACCCACCTTTAAGCTGCCGATCACCTCGGAGATGGCGGACAGATGGCATCTTTTGCAGTAATCCAGCAATTCTTTCACAATGTGCAAACCCACAGCCGGGTTGATGAAATTGGCGGTACCCACCTGAATCGCGCGGGCACCTGTGATGAGAAATTCCAACGCATCCTGGCCATTCATGATGCCGCCGATGCCGATCACCGGAATGCCGACACTCTGCACTGCTTCATACACCTTCGCCAGGGCCACAGGTTTGATGGCAGGCCCGGAGTACCCGGCCGTCGCGGCTGGTATTTTGGGACGGCGCGATTCTATATCCACCGACATCCCCACCAGGGTGTTGATGAGAGACAGCGCATCCGCGCCGTTCTGTTCTGCTGCCCGGGCTACTTCACCCACTTTCGTGACGTTGGGCGTCAGTTTGACGATTAACGGTCTGGACGTGGCTTTTCGGATGGCAGCGGTAACCCGTGCGGCGACTTTTTCATTCTGACTAAATTCCAAACCGCCCTCCTCTACGTTCGGACAGGAATAATTCAGCTCGTAACCGTCGATGCCCTCTTCGTCGTTTAACCTCTCTATCACGGTCAAAAATTCGGTTTCCGTGGCGCCGGCCACATTCACGATGACAACGGTTTGCAGCGTCCGTAAAAACGGCAGTTTTTCTTTGATGAAATTCTCCACACCGACATTCGCCAGTCCGATAGAATTGAGCATGCCGGCTGGCAGCTCTACGATGCGGTTTGGGGGGTTGCCCGCTCTGGCTTTGGGTGTGATGGATTTTGTGATGATTCCGCCCAAGGCGTTCAGATCGACCAGGGGGCTGGCTTCCTGGGCGTAGCCAAAAGTTCCCGAAGCCACCATCACGGGATTTTTCAATTTTATGGGTCCGATGTTGACCGACAGATCAATCATGCCAGACCACCTGTCGTGCGTCGAAAACCGGGCCGTCAACGCAGGTCAATTTGTAAACCCGTTTTCGGTTGTCTAATGAGGTAATTTGCACGGGACATCCCATGCAAATGCCGAAGCCACAGCCCATCATGGTTTCCAGGGAAATTTGGGTGAGGAAATTTTCTTGCTGCGAAAGCTCACTCAGACGTTTGAGTAAACCGTCCGGGCCGCAGCAAAAGAGCGCCATCCCACCGTGGGTGGCTTTTCCCCGCAGGGAAGTTTGCAGCAGTTCCGTGACCAATCCTTTTGCACCGGCGCTGCCATCTTCGGTGGCAAGATGCAATTCTACTCCCAGACGCTCGAATTCCTTTACGAAAACGATATCCTGTCGGGATTTGCCGCCCAAAAACAGCTCGACGGTTGCACCGTGTGCAATTACTCTTTCACACAAAAAAGGAAAAGGGGCCACGCCGATGCCGCCTGCCACCATCACCGCTTGTTTCAACTCATTGGAAATGGTGAAACCGTTTCCCAGCGGGCCCAGAAGATCGATTCTGTCGCCCGGGCGGTAAGTCGTCAAAATCTGTGTGCCCACACCCACGACTTTCCAGAGAATTTCCAGCCAGCCCCGTTGCTGATTGCATCGGCAAACGCTGAAAGGTTTTCTCAATAAGGGAACAAAACTGCTCCCAACTTTCATGTTGACAAACTGGCCAGGCTGAATTTTTTTTGCAATTTGTGGACAATGAATCCGCATCAAATAAATTTTATGGGAAAGATTGCTGAGGGATAAAACGGAACCGTCATAAATTCCAAAACGTTCTGCGTTATTGTGGCTGGCCATCAAGGAATAGGTTTGTTTGATTTTTTCTTAGAATTGTTTTTGAGGGGTACGGGCTCTTTTATGGTCGTTTTATTGGCTGCCGGTGGTTTGTCATTCGGATTCGGAGTTTTTGTGTTTGTTAATTTGACTTTCGTTTCGGACTCGTTTGTTTTGCCGTTGGCTTCCATTTGCGCCTTCTGAGCTGCGGCTTCTTGTTTTTTTAATGCTCGCTCAACTTCGCTCAACTTCTTTTTTACGGCATTTGAATATTCCGATTTAGGGTAATCATCCAATATTTTTTGATAAATTTCGATGGCCTTTTCATTTTCAAATGAGATGTTTTCGTAAATCCAGCCCAGGGCGTAAAGCGCTTTCGGTGCGTAAATTGATTCGGGGTATTTTTCAATGATCTCCCAAAAATTGGCGCGAGCTCGCACCACGTTGTTGATGGTAAAAAGCATGGATTCCGCCCGTTTGTAGAGGTCCTCCGCTGGATCCATTTTGATGACGGTGGCCGGCAAACCTAATTTTTTTCTGGCCTCCCTCGCTTGATAGGAATCCGGAAACCGTTCGATGAGCACATACAAAAGAGAGTCCGTTTTAAATTTGTTCAAATATTCATTCTCATAAATAAATGCGCTGGAGTAGAGCGCTTTAGCCGCCCCCCGGTGCTCTGGGAACAGTCTGGCAATTTCGTTGTATTCAAACAATGCCGAATCCACCTGACCAAATTGAAACAAATACACTTCCGCCAATTGCAGCTTGCTGACAACCAGGGCGTCCAGATCATCATCTTTATTTTGAGGCTCTGCCACCGCGGCTTGGTTTTCGGCTGCCAATTTTCTCTGCTTTTTCATAAACCGCAGCTCAGGATGCACGCCATGCTCCAAAAGCAGCAGCTCCAATTCTGAAAAATTGTGTTGCGCATTATCCCCGCGGCTCAGCTGCAATCCCTGTGACTTTTTTACCGATCCTTTCAGCCGGATCAAATCGCTAATGTTTTTCGCCTTCTCCAGGGAGATGGGCACATACTCGGATTTGGTATATTCCAATTTAACTTTGTTGTAATTTTCTTTGGCCAGATTAAAATCCCCGTAATCCTCTTCATAAATTTTGGCCATCTGAAAATAAGCTTGGGCCGAAATATCCGTGCGCTTATACTCCAGAGTAATTTTTTTGTATTCATCCAGCGCTTCCTCAATTTTACCCAAGTAGGTCACATCCGCCCCCTTTAACCGCTTAAAAATATCTCTGCCTTCCCGGTAAATACATTCGGCAATTTGCAACTTTACCAAGCCGAGTTTTTCCCTCTGCACATCGGTTTCCAGTAAATTGTAACACACCTCTTTGGATTTTTTAAATTTCCCCGCCAGCATCCAGGCCCGTGCCAGATGCAATTCCGCCTCAAATGCAAAGGGCTCATTATGACTGTATTTCAGCGCTTTTTTGAAACTGTCCACCGCTTCCTGATATTTTTTCGTATTGATATGACTCTGACCCAATTGAAAATAGGCGTTTGCCTTGATGGATTTCTTTTTAGCCTGAACCGCAACGATCTTGAATTCTTTCTCGGCTTCCGGGTAACGTCCCTGATCAAAATAAATTTCACCTTGTAAAAAACGGCTTTCATCACGGATATCTCTTTTTATCTTCGACCCCTCGATGAGCTCCTGCAGAATAAACTTCGCTCCGAGATAATCATCCAGTTTGATTTTCGTTTTCGCCAGCCACAGCCGCCCTTTCTGAAAATAGTCGCTTTCGGGAAAGTAAGTCGTCAACTCCACAAATTTTCTCTGGGCTTTCACATAATCGCCCTTGTAATAAAAACATTCGCCCAGAATCAACACGGCGTCGTCAACGTACTTGCTGTTCGGATATATTTCCAATATTTTTGAAGCTTTTTCGATGGTTTGATTGTATTTGTTCAATTCAGTAGAAGAGGGTTTATCTCCCTTGCGGCGTTCGCGTTCTTTTTGGGCCTCTTTGTAATATTTTTTGGTGTTGTAAAACGTATTATAATAGGCGCAAGAGGGGATAAACAGACCGAGGACGACGAAAAGAAAAATATTGCGAAATTGCATAAATTTTAAAGGTTTGAATATACTTAACAAATTCATTAACTAAACGCTAGGAATTTACTGAAGTTCCTGAGGCCGCATTTTCTCGCCATTTTCATCATCGTTCGGGAGATTGAGCCACTCGAACTCTGTACAAAATTCCTGTACTTTGGCTTCCACATCGATAAATGGCAAAGCCAACAATTGCATCGATTTCCGCGTGCCTTGTCCCTCTTCTTTAATACACGCATTATTTAATTCGGCTATTTTTCGATTTATCTCTTCCAGAATTTCGATGTAGCGCGATCGACAATATTGAACAGTGGCGTTGTGAGCGCAAATATACTTTGAAATTTTACGCAAAGCCGATTCCTGTTTTTTATTTTTTCGTCCACCCAATTTGGCAATTGCCAACATGAATTTCGACCGCCATCCTTCCTGCCAAGCATCGCCATTTTTATTCGCAACCTTTGACCTATTTTTTGAGCTAACCGCACCAAGTATCTTGAATTCAGAGTCCAGAAAATGTTTATAGTTTTGTGTCCGCTGGCGACACTGTTCAATAACCTCTTGCAAGGTTCGTTGTTTTTGCTCGATTTCTTTGCGAATTTGCAACGGCGACGGTAAATAACCGGCATTTTTTAAAATGATAAAGGCCAGACGGTGTTCGTTATTGGCATTAAACTCCTGATCGAGGTTCAATGGCCGGCCCGAGCCGGGCAAATTTTCAAATTCGCCTGCTTCCAGAGCTTGCACGATACGCTGCTCGGCAATGTTTGTAAAAACGTTCATGCAAAAATCTTGTTGAGTGCTATGAATTTACTTGACCGTACAATGTGCAAAAAAGTCACCAAAAAATCCACTAAAAATTACTCAATGTGATGTTTTGTACGTGCCTCGTTTACGGTTGGAACATTCTCAACAGCGTGGAATGGGTTCAAAGAAATCAAAATCCGCCATTTTTTTGCAAATCAATTAATCTGGCGCAAGGCCTTTAAGCGCTCCCGCGCCAGTTCTTTGTATTCGAGGGAGCCTTTGTGCTTTGGATTCAATTGCAACGCTTTGTTCCACATTTCAATGGCTTCTTTGTAGCGATCGAGGCTGTAAAGATTGATACCTTCATTAAAATAATCTTCCACCAGCTTATCCATTTTTTCTTTAGTGGCGGAGAACCCGTTTCGTCCGCTTTGGTTAGTAGGTTCGATTTGCAGAACTTTGTCATAGTCCATTTGCGCTTCAAGAAGCTGGTTGCTTGCAAACTTGGTCCTGGCTGATGTGAGCAGCGAATCCACTTTAAGTTTAACTTTGGCCTCTCGCAAGCCATTCATCGCCTTGATGTTATTGGGATCAAAGGCCAGCGCTCGCCCATACAATTCAGCAGCACTTTTCCAGTTATTGTTTTTTAGTGAATCCTCGGCCTTTGCCAAAATCGACAAAAGCTTCTGTTTTTTTTCTTGAGTTAATTTGAATAATATTCTTTGTTCATTTCTCTGCTTCGGTTCCAGCTCGACGATTTTTTCTCTGGCGATGGTGTTGTTTGGATCTACTTTTAATACAGCTTGATATTTGGCGTACGCATCGATATATTTTCGCATCTTCTCCAAGCGTCTCCCCTCTCCAAGCAGCATGTCAATTTGCTTTTTGTTTTCAGCCATTTTTTTCAGAGCTTTATTTATATAACTTTTCGCCGCTTCCATATTTTTATCGATCTCCAAAGCCTGTTCAAAGTCACGAATCGCGGCCTGGTAATCCCTTTGTTGAAAAAAACCAACCCCTCTAAAAAAGGCTTCCTCGCTCATTTCAGTAAATATGTCTCTTATCTCACTCAAATGGTTCAGCGCGCTCTGATTTTTCTTATCAAATAACAGCACTTTGGTAAAAGCACTTTGAGCTTTCTGATAGTTTCCATTTTCAAAATGCTGGTTTCCTTCAGCCAGCGAATTGTTGATAAATTTTTCGATGACCGGCTTTAGTGATTTAAGTCGTGTGTGTGCTTTTAAATTATTTTCGTCCAGTTTTATCACTTTGATCAATATCAGCGCCGCCCTTAAATAGTGCCGTTCCCCTTTCACAAGCAGCTTTCCCGCTTCTACATTCAAAGAATCGATCAAATGCTGCCGGCGCGCCATTCGTTTTTCAAGCATGCGTACCAATAATCGTGCGGTGTCGGTTTTGGATTCAAAAAGATCGTACGCCAAATATTTCTTGAGCTCCTTTGTGGCTAATGCATAATTACCCTCCTTAAGATGCCGGGTCCCGCGCTGAAAATGCGGCTGCGCCATGACATGGGGTTTCGGACTAATTCTGGCAGAAAGCGTGATCAGAAATTTATCTAGCGCGGTAGAATATACAAAATTGAATATAAAATTATCGTGAGTGTAACCCAGGCCAATGCCCAGTTTGTCCAAATCGAATTTTTCGACACCAGCAAACAAGGTGATGGTGCTACTAATCTCGAAACCGGTTCCAAAATGACTGGCGTTGTTATTTTGCTGAACGCGGTATCCGAAATTGAACAGCAAGCCGGCCCTGGGAAATAAATAGCTGACGCCTAATTGAATCGCCGGATCGAAAACTCGGTTGCTCAAAGGGATGTTTTGAATCACGGCCGCAAAATTGAACAAGTCGGTAAATTTTGATTTATTGAAGTGACGCCATCTTAAATCAAGCGCACCGACGTGCGGATTTCCAATAAACAAGCCCCAGCCAGCGGTTGCAAACATTTTGTTATTTTGAACTGCCAGATTAAAACTGGTGCCATAGGCGATGCTTTTGTACAATTTTCGCCCCCAGGAAAAAGTCCCCATATCGATATTTTTTGAGCTGGTGGAAATGCGCGAAGCGCCCACGCCAAACGTACCATACAGAGGAATAAACTGCGTGAGCCCTACAAAGTCGAATGCGAACGGCTCTTTCACATCGATGAGCATGCTGCGGTCACGCAAACCAGCCAGCAGCGCCGGATTCCAGTAGATAGCTGAAGGGTCCCGTACTAAAACCACCAGCGAACCGCCCATACCGGTGCTGACTGAATTGGGACGAAACGGTTCTATGTCTGACTGACCAAGTGCGGTGGACAGGCATATTAAATTTAACACGCCTAAAGTTAAAAGGACATATTTTACTTGAACTTTGATCATTGAAAAAAAATTGAGGAGAAAGATTTTAGCCAGCTTTGACGAGTGAATTACATCAAAATGTCCCGGTCATAATCCACTTCACAAACATCGATAGATTTTATGCGTCCTTTAACCGAAATCGATTTAAGGCGGGTAGTAGGATAAGAACCGTTCACTCGACGGGCGAGTTCGAGTGAGGTAATAATTTGTCCCGCCTTTGCGGCGGCACAAAGACGGGCAGCCACGTTTACGACATCGCCGATCACCGTGTAATCCATTCGGTGTGAAGAACCCATGTGCCCCATCACGATGGCGCCGTTATTGATGCCAATTCCCATCTCAAGAATCACCTTATGCATCGCTTTTCGATCCTGATTTAACAGTCGTATTTGTTTTTGAATTTCCACCGCCGCTCTCAAAGCACTATCTGCCATGTTATGACCTTCAAAAATAGCCATAATTTGATCCCCCATAAACTTATCGACTATGCCATGGTGGTTTTCAATAATTCGAGTTTGAAGACCAAAATAAACGTTGATCAATTTAACAATTTCTTCGGGGGCCAATTTTTCCGCCACCGACGAAAAATTTCTCACATCGGAGAACAGAATGGCCACATTTCTTTTCACGGCAACGACGTTCTTTTCCGTTTTGTGAGCGGTATCCTGAATCATCTGTACTGTGAGTTTTGAAACAAACTTTTGCATTTGCAATTTTTCACGAAGGTGATGAATCATGTTGTTGAATTCTTTGGCCAGCAATCCTAATTCATCTTTTGAATTCACGGCAATTTCGATGTTCAAGTTCCCGTTGCCCACTTCACGCGCACCTCGCGAAAGTTGTTGAATTTGAAAAGCCATTTTTCTCGCCACGATATAAATGCCAATTATCGACAAAAATGTGACCAGCAAAGCCGAACCGAATGCGATATCACGAGCTTGCCTGAATGGCGCCAAGATGGCGTTCTTCGAAAAACTGACATAGACGGTGCCTAAAAATTTATTGTTCTTCGCAGGTCCTTGATCTACCGGCATGTACAACGGATAATAAAACTCAAATAAGCTCGGCTTCTCAATAAAATCTCTCTCTTGAAATTGAATGATATCCAACACATTCTTTTGGGACAAATGCGTATTGGTGGTAGCGGCTAATTTGCCGCGGTGATTTACAACATGAATCTGCTGCAATCCTTCAACATGCGAGTTCTTGAGCTTGTTCACCGCCACCTGAACATTGTCATGCTTACCCAGCAACAAATCATCTTTCAGGGGCTCAGCAAAGTTTTTAACCAGAATTTCGCTGACCTCGATCATGCGGGAGCGCAAGGCACTTTTTTGTCGTTGTAGTAAAATAAGACTAAAGACCATGACCACGATGATCACGATGGAGCCAATGATCAAACTCAACTTAAAACGAATGGGTAAAAATTTAAACACATCGAGGCTTTTCACCCAAATATAAGTTAAAATAAAACGTGATTTTCGGATGATTTTCTTGAGATAGAAAGTGAAGCGATTTCCAGTCGCCATGTTGGGCGTGGGAGTGAAATGGGTTTTCGTTTGTGCGTGCTGAGACACCGTATTCCTGAAATGCTAAGTTGCTAATATATCGCTAAAAATTACTCGGGGTCTCTTCTATCTTAATTTCCTCAATTCTAAAATGACGATTGTCCTGCTCTACGAGTCCCCTAAAGTAATATAAAAAAAGAACCAGAAGAATGGCGAAAACGATTTTGATTTTAACCGATTTAGACGTACCGAGTTCAGGACGTCGATACCGTCTGAATTTTATCCGTGGCTGCTCAGGATCGTCGTTTTCAGTTTCATTTTCCTTGTTGTAATAAAACGGAGTAAAAGCAAATTTTCTTGGTCGTGATTTTTGAAATAAATTTGAAACAAACATTTCTGTTCACGCATTTATTTCAAATGACTTTTTTAAAAAATCTTGTTGAGATAATTCTAATTGGCCAGTTGAGGTGCAGTTAATCGAATGCAACAATTTTCCAAAAATCAAATTAACCAAAATATTTTTAAGAGTCAAGCGATTTGCACCAAAAAGTAACATATAAAGTTTTTTTAACATTTTCGACATTTAATTTGACAATAAAGTACCGTTTTTCTACTTTAAAAACCATTTTATACGTAAACAATTTAATCGAAGGTGAAATAAATGCCTTACACACATAATCCAGAAATCGGAAAAAAGTTTCACAATCTCGTAGAAATTATGGCCAAACTGCGCGGCGAACACGGTTGCCCGTGGGATAAAGAACAAACACACGAATCACTCCGACAATACCTTTTAGAGGAAGCGTATGAAGTTCTGGAGGCCATCGATGACGGCAGCGCGCCGGCGTTACAGGAAGAACTGGGCGACCTGCTTTTACAAATCGTGTTTCATGCACAAATCGCCGCAGAAAACGAGGACTTCGACATCGCCTCGGTGCTCGAAACCATCAGCGACAAATTGATCCGCCGGCATCCAAACGTCTTTGGGGACCTGGAAATCCATTCCGCCCACGAGCAGTCGATCAATTGGGAAAAGCTCAAAAAGCAGGAAGGTAAAAAATCGGTCATCGACGGAGTGCCGGCCGCCCTCTCTGCATTGTTAAAAGCCTGGCGCATTCAGCAAAAAGCTTCCACCGTCGGTTTTGATTGGCCGGACCACAGGCCGGTGTGGGATAAAATACAAGAAGAACTGCAGGAATTTCAAAAAGCCTTTCAAAGTGAAAAACCGGAAAATATTGAGGAAGAGTTCGGTGATTTATTGTTTTCGCTGGTGAATTTATCCCGTTTCCTAAACGTAAATCCGGAGGATGCGCTGCGTAAAACCACCGACAAATTCATCCGCCGCTTCAAATCCATCGAGCTGCAATTTCAGACCGAAAACAGGGAAATGCACGAAGCTTCTCTAGAAGAATTAGACGAAAGGTGGGAGCAAATTAAGTCAATGGAAAAGGAAAATCATTAAAACATTTCATCCGCATGCCGGTTTGTCGCCACGGCCTTATGGCGTTGTACAAAAAGTTAATGTGTGTTCATCCGAACACGATCCAGCTCTTACACCAACGCCTCCTAACCGGGGACGAATCCCGGCTTAGCGCGCCGGCACACCTTCGCATAAGAGATTTTTTGTGGCGCCTTTTCGAGTTTACGGATGGGCGCTAAGAGAGAATTGCTGCATTGAAAATCCCAGAGAACCATTCCCGAAGCAAAGTGCAATCTGGCAACGTATCGACTCCTGGTGAGTCCATAAATGCGGGTTAAAAGGAAGCTTGCCCAGGTCGACCGCACGAAATCAAACGATTCCCTTGCCACCTAATTAAACAATTTTTATTTTGAGTTCGCCAAAAACTTTTGGTGCAGTTTATTCCAGGTTTGCGCCAGGGCTTCTGAAACCACTTTGGTTTGTCCCACCACTGGCATGAAATTAGTATCTGCTGCCCACCGAGGTACGATATGAAAATGAATATGATCATCAATGCCGGCGCCGGCCACTTTGCCTAAATTCACCCCCACATTAAAGCCGTCGGGTTGGATGGTCTCCCGAAGAATTTTGATGGAGTTTGAGACCATATCCATCAATTCCAACCGCTCATCGCCGTTCAAGGTTTCCAGGCTGTCGGTATGACGGTACGGCACCACCATCAAATGGCCGTTATTGTAGGGATACTTGTTCATGATAACGAAATTAAATTCACCGCGAACGAGAATTAAATTATTTTGATCGTCCTGTTCTTTGGTTTTTGAACAAAAAATACATTCATCCACTTTATCCGCCAGAATATAATCCATTCGCCAGGGCGCCCACAAAATATCGGTTTTTGGCTTATAATTCATTTAGACTTTTCTTCCTCAGCGGCTAAGATGATTTTTTGTGTGACGTCATTGGGGACTTCTTCGTAGTGCGACATTTTTCGGCGGTGAATTCCCCGGCCCTGCGTCAATGAACGCAAGGAGGTTGAATAGCGATACAGCTCAGCCAGCGGCACTTTTGCTTTGATCACTTGAAATGGACCTTCTGCGTCCATCCCCAAAATTTTACCGCGGCGACTGGAAAGATCGCCCATCACATCGCCCATAAAATCTTCTGGCACCACCACTTCCACGTCATAAATGGGTTCCAGCAAAATGGGCTTCGCTTCCTTAAAGGCCTTTTTAAACGCCATGGAGCCGGCAATTTTAAAAGCCATATCAGATGAATCCACATTGTGATAGCTGCCATCATAAAGCGTGACTTTTATGTCGGTGACGCGGTATCCGGCAATCACACCTTCTTCCATCGCTTCCCGTACGCCTTTCTCCACCGCTGGAATATACTTCGAGGGAATGACCCCGCCAACGATTGAATCGACAAACTCGAACCCGGCGCCTCTTTCCAGCGGTTCTAATTTCAACCACACATCCCCGTACTGGCCGCGACCACCGCTCTGTTTTTTATATTTGGACTGCAGTTGCGCCCGTCCCTTAATGGTTTCACGATAGGGTATTTTGGGCTCCACTAAATTCACATCCACGCCAAATTTTTCTTTTAGTCTTTTCACAACGATATCTAAATGTACTTCGCCCTGACCCGAAATGATGGTCTGCCGCAGTTCTGCATCGTATTCTGTAATGAACGTCGGATCCTGTTCATGCAGCGTATGCAATCCATTTGATATTTTATCTTCATCGCCTTTGGACTTCGGTTCCACTGCAATTCGAATCACCGGCGCCGGGAATTCAATGTCGGGCAAGACAACGGGATCCTTTTTATCGCTCAAAGTATTGCCGGTGTGGGTGTCACGAAGCTTCACGGTCGCCGCAATGTCGCCCGCGTTAACCACGCCGATTTCTTTACGATTTTTACCGTTCATGATAAAAATTTGACCGATTTTTTCCGAAACACCCCGGCTGGTGTTCAACACCTCCGAACCGCTGAGCATTTTACCGGAAACAACTCTAAAAAAGGACAATTCGCCCACATGCGTTTCAGACACGGTTTTAAACACCAGCGCAGAAAGCGGGGCATCTTCCTGGCACTCCCGTGTGATTTCTTCGCTGCTATTGGGTTTCCTGGCCTTAACTGCAGGAAAATCGGCTGGCGAAGGTCCGTATTCTACAATAAAATCGTTTAAATGATGCAAACCAATATTTAGCAGTCCAGCGCCACACAGCATCGGAAAAATAGATTGATTGGCGATGCCCGACTTCAAGCCAATTTTGATCTCCTCATTGGAAAGCGTCCCTTCCTCAAAATATTTCTCCATCAGTTGGTCGTCGTTTTCGGCTGCCATTTCGATGAGTTTTTCGCGCATGCCCTCGGCTTTGGATTTTAATTCAGCCGGTATTTCAGAAGTCGCATATTTGCCTGAGCCATTTTTTTCGTACTTCACCAGCTCCATTTTCATGATATCCACAAAACTGTCAAAATTCTCACCCGCATGCACAGGGAGGTGAACCGGTACCACGTTGTTGCCAAACCGCTCCTGCGCAGAAGATAGCGATTTGTCAAAGTCAGCGTGCTCCTTATCCAGCCGGTTGAGAAAGATCAGCCTCGAAATACCGTAATCGCTGGCAATTTTCCACACGCTCTCGGTGCCCACCTCCACACCGGCTACCGAGTTGATGACCACGATTCCCAGCTCGGTTACTCTCAAAGTCCCCTTCACCTCTCCGATAAAATCTGAATAGCCCGGTGTATCGAGAATATTGATTTTGCAATTTTTCCAGGAACAATGGAGTAGAGAAGTATTTATCGAAATTTTTCGGTTAATTTCATCAGCGTTATAGTCGGATGTGGTCGTGCCGTCATCTACAGTACCCAAACGACTGACCTCGCCAGCAGAAAACAACATCGCTTCGGCAAGCATGGTTTTGCCAACAGTTGCATGGCCGATGATAGCACAATTTCGAATGTTACTCGGATTAAACTCTTTCACTTTTATCCTCCATTTACTTTCAATTAATAAATTGCATTAAGATTATCAGCTCATCCTCAAACAACATTTTAAAATATAAATGGTATGAAAAACGAATGTGGTTTATTTTTTCGTTTTAGCTCCATCAAAAGCGAAATTTATTAGACTAACTTGATTAAAAAAATGAAAACTCACGAAGGAAATATCAGGTAGCAGCACAATAAAACAAGTAATCCCTTTGTCAAAATCAATGACAAATTAATTTGTTCAATTTGAAAGCGATTCGTATTTGAGCTAAGTATTCCATTTCAAAATGGACTGTCGGGTACCTATCTTCATGCTGAGTCCCAATTCAAATTCTGAAAACCATGATCTTCACTCTGAGCGGAGTAGAAGGGTGAAGATCGGTAGCCGCTATTACCTCTTGTGAACCCTGCAACCATTTCTGATATGGAGTACTTAGTGTGGCACTTTTCTCGCTTGCTCACGCTCAATCTATCATCAACGACTCGTAGTACGAATGCGCTATTGAAAATCTGTTTTGATTGATTATTAAAAAGTTCTCATGGTTTCCCGAATTTACTTCGGGGCGCATCAAAAAAAAAATATGCTTCAGCCTTAGCTGAGTCGAACGCTATATTTTTCAACTGGGCATTCCTATTTTTCATAAATATTCAATGGGTAATTTAAATCCCGGTCAAATTCAGCGAACCGTTAAAAAGATTAACTTTACTTTAGACCTACTCCGGAAATGCTCCTTGTTCCAAATTGCTTGTTAACTTTTAGAGTCAAAAGGATTGAATTAATCAAAAAAAGAGAGCTCCTGGAGCTCCCTGAAGTCAAACAAACTGAATGGAACATTTAGCGGCGAACGACAATCTGTTTCAAATTAAAAACTTTGTGCGGCCCCTTCTGCTGTATCAAAGGTTTCGAAAATGGTATTAAGTTTGGTCGTGATCAAAATACCTTCCATGGTCTCATTGATGCCCGCTAATTTGAGCTGACCGTCGACTTTACTCAACGAGGTCAAAGCTGAGATTAAAATACCCAATCCTGAGCTGTTCATTCGGGTCACCTCGTTGAGATTGACCACCACTTTTTTGATGCCCTCGTCGTTGAGGGTATGAATGGTCTCGGTAAATTCCTCAAAGACCGGTGGACCGCCAAGCAGCTTGCCGCTCAGATCTAAAATAACCACATCCCCAATTTTTCTTTGTTTTATTTTCATACGCCCTCCTAAAATGTGTCAACAAAAGCGAGAAAAAGTGCTGTACATTCAAAATTTTTTTAGAAATAAAATTGCTTGTATAATAAGATAATAGAGACTAAAAGTCAAGAAAAAGTTTGAGCAATATTCAACCTAAGTTCTCGTATTATATAGTTAATAGCTCAGCCTTAAACTATTTTTTTATTGACAAAAGATATATATTTTTGTATATTTGTTTCAAATTAATATTACCTAACAGTAGGAGAACAATTTAAAAAAATGGCAAACTATCCCTCAGCAATTAGAAGAATTAGACGAAGTCAAAAATCCAGAGAGCGTAACAAACATTACAAATCGAAGATGAAAACCGCCATTAGCAAAGTTCTTGCTACTGAAGATAAAGAAACCGCTGAACTATTATATCGCGAAACCGTTTCATTATTAGATAAATTAGCTTCGAAAAAAATAATTCACAGGAATAAAGCCGCCAATCAAAAATCACAATTAACGCTTTACATCAATAAGTTGTAGCGTTTAAAATTTCGGTTTTTTTGAAAAGATGAAACCGGGAAAGCGCGTCAATACCGGTAACTCCCCCTAATCCCGGTTATGACAAGCTAACCCGGTTTCTTTTTTTATTTTAAGACTTTATAATTCGGCGCCTCCTCGGTGATAACCACATCATGAGGATGGCTCTCCATCAAACCTGCCGCACTAATTTTCACAAAACGACTTTTAGACTGCAACTCGAAAATAGTTCGGGCGCCGCAGTAGCCCATGGCCGCTCGCAGACCGCCCACCATTTGATAAACCACTTCGCTCAATTTTCCGCGATACGGCACGCGACCTTCGATGCCTTCGGCCACCAATTTCGTCAGTTGCGTTTCATCGCCTTGAAAATAGCGATCGCCGCTGCCTTGCTGCATGGCAGAAATGGATCCCATGCCGCGGTAAACTTTAAATATCCTCCCCCCCATATAAACTTTATCCCCCGGGCTTTCTTCTGTTCCGGCAAACAGGCTGCCAATCATGATGGAATCGGCGCCGGCGGCGACGGCCTTAGCTAAATCGCCGGTTTGCTTAATGCCGCCATCAGATATTAACTGCACGCGATTTTTTTTGCATATTTCGGCGCAATTCATTAAAGCGGAAATTTGCGGCATGCCGACGCCCGCCACGACACGCGTGGTACAAATCGTGCCTGGGCCCATCCCCACTTTCACGGCGTCGGCGCCGGCTTTGATCAAATCCTGAGCACCGGCCGCCGTGGCCACATTTCCAGCGATGATATCCATGTCACGAAAAGTGTTACGCAATAATTTCACCGTTTCAATCACGCCTTTTGAATGCCCGTGTGCGGAATCGACCACCAGCACATCCACCTGCGCCTGAATCAGCGCTTGTGCCCGTTCCAGCAAATTCCCCGTAATACCGATGGCCCCTCCAACCCGCAAACGGCCCTGGCTGTCTTTCGTCGCCAGTGGAAATTTGCGCTTTTTCTGAATATCCTTTACCGTTATCAATCCCTGTAGATGGCCATGTTCGTCCACCACCGGTAATTTTTCGATGCGGTTCTGCTGAAGAATTTTTTCGGCTTGTTCCAGAGTGGTGCCCACAGGGGCGGTCACCAAATTATCCTTGGTCATGACCTGCGTGATTTCCAGCTCGATATTATCTTCAAATCGTAAATCGCGATTGGTTAAAATCCCCACTAATTTTTTCCCTTCGACGATGGGGATGCCGGATATTTTGAACCGATGCATTAACTCCAATGCTTCTGCAATGCGGCGATCCGCCGTCAATGTAATGGGATCGTAAATCATGCCGCTTTCAGAACGTTTCACCCGATCGACTTCTTCGGCTTGTTTTTCAATAGACATATTCTTATGAATGATGCCGATTCCGCCCTCCCGCGCCAAGGCAATGGCCAGCTCAGACTCGGTCACCGTATCCATAGCCGCCGCTACCAAAGGCACGTTAAGCTGAATATTTTTTGTAAGCCAGCATCGGGTATCGGTTTCCTTTGGTAAAATCTCAGAATAGGCCGGTAACAACAGCACATCATCGAATGTATAAGATTCGCCAATTATTTTTTCGTTCATCTCTTACTCCAAATTATTTCGTTTTTGGATTTTAAGAAATATCACAATTATTATCAACAGATTTTTATTCACCAAATCCTAACACCCGGTTCAGCGGAGCGTTTTTCTTTGATTTGAAAAAGTATGGTTTGATTTTTCAATTTGTCGTGGATGAAATCGGACACTGATTGAATCGGCATATTGCACAGTTGGGATTCCATAACCCGGCTTGCCGGAAGATAGGTTAAGCGGGAATGACCATTGCCCGGGTTATTAGTAGAACATTTCCTAATTAATGTTACAACAAATTGTCATTGCGAGCGCAGCGAAGCCATCTCCTAACTTGCTGAATATCAGGAGATTGCTTCGTCGTTACACTCCTCGCAATGACTGCCATGATAATAAGGAATCGCACTATTAGACTTTTAAGATCGCCGCGATACGGTCATCCATTTAACTCAGCCATCTTCCCACAATGTCATTTTGAGCGATTCCGCGTTGCGGGAGCGCGAACCCTCTGCACGAATTCACCATTTTTACATTTTAGCAAATTGGGTAGTATGAGATTCTTCGCCGAGAAGTTTATCCCTTCACCAGGCTCAGGGCAGGCTCTGAGCATGTCGAAGGACTTCTCAGCGTGACATAATGGGGAGTTGTAGTAAAACCGGGGCAGGGCTATTTTGGTTCAATTAATGGTGATTTAATGGATGAACAATTCCATCTCGTGCATCCAGTAAATCCCGTAAAACAACACAGTCGCTGAAAAGGATACGCAACTACGTTCAACATAGTGCCCGTTAAAATTTCATTCATCGGGAGATAGATCATCTGGTAGGAATAATTCCAAAGTACCATTGCGATCTTGTTGGAGGGTTATTTTTTTGGGTATGTTCAGGATGGAGTCCATTTCTCTGATATCGAACAATAATTTTTGATTCTCATTTTTGTTGATATCGTATTTTTCCTTGAACGGTAATTTCATCTGTTTATGAATTAACTGTTCGATGGATTCAGAAAACTTCTCAGCACATCGCTGTACTTTTTCCTGATCACGTTCTACCGTCTGGTCAATTCGCTCCACGTTCATTTGGCGCTCGATGTGAGCTTCCATTGTGGCCACCTGGCGTATCACATAAACAGCCAGATTTACTTTCTCACGCAGAGTCTCATCGAATTCTCCCCCCGAGTCGCGTAAAACGCTAAGAGTGGAAAACAGTTTGTGGCCAATTTTTTCCACCCCATCAAATCCATGAATCATCGCCAACTCAGATATGGACTGCGCGATTTTTGAGATAGCAATTAATTTGTGATGATTGCTTACTTCGGCCTCAGATATGGACATGACGTGTTCAATTTTCTTAAGACCGGCTAAAATCTCATGGAGATAATATTGATGCAACGGTTTTTTGTGAGGCAGCCGAAAGCTGGAGGTTGTTTCCGTGATGTCGACTTCTTTGATGTTGATCGCTGAAAACACGTTTCTTTTGAAAATGATTATAGCAGTTTATCAATGTATTTTACGGCATCTCTGACATTTGAAAATTCCGGTTTTTTCTCCCCATCCTTCTTTTGCTCAGTGATTTCGGCCGCTTCCGATATATCCAGCTTATTTTGATTATCGTTTTTAGGTACTTCGGATTCGACGAATTCCCTCTCATTTCCTCCTTCTGATTGCTCAAACAGCTTCAATATATTTGTAAACTGTATTTTTATCTCTTCGGCATACTCCCGGCTGTGCTCCTTTTTCTTTAGCAAACCATCTAAAACCGCAGGCATATTCTGATAAATGGTAATCAAATTTTCAGTCAGATCGAACTCCCTCGATAACGCCTTGTCCGTAACTTCTCCCGCTACTTCTGCAAATTCCGAAATTATCGGATACGAAAACAATTCAGCGGTGTTGTACAATGAGGTGCAGGCGCTTTTGATTTCCCGCAAATATTTCTCATTCAGCGAATTTTCACCGACTGCCAAACCTTTCACAGCATCCCTCAGCCGAGTTATGTCTGCTTCACAATCTTCCAAAAAAATTTCAGAGAAAACTTGCTTCGCTTGATGTTTTTGAGGGCCTGTGGACGCCTCGACTTGTTCCGACGGCTCCGCATCCTCAACCTTTACCACTTCCACCTCTTTTTGTTCTTTTTGAATGGGCAGCAAGACACTGCGACCGGTTTGCCGAATTACCATATCGATTTCGGATGCCGATCGGCGCTTCGATTGCAAACAGGTCACGATCAGCATCACGCGAAGTGATTGCCCCATGGATTCATCCAGACGGGCGCCCCAGATAATTTTTGCTGAAGGATCCAGTCGTTCGGAAATGATTTTCATGATTGTTTTTGAGGATTTTAGCGACAGCTCCTGTCCGCCGGTGATGTTGATCAACGCGTTTTTAGCACCGGTGATCTCCACATCCAGAAGGGGATTCTTGAGCGCTTTTTGAGCCGCTTCCTCTGCGTTGTTTTCGTGGTCGCTTTCACCCAGCCCGATCATGGCCAGGCCGCCGTTCTTCATAATGGTTTTTACGTCGGCAAAATCGAGATTAACCAGCCCTTTTTCAGTCACCAGCTCAGTGATGCCTTTGACCGCGTTCACCAAAATTTCATCAGCAACTTTGAAAGCGGCGTTCAGCGACATATCCGGCACCAAATCCAACAGCCGATCATTTTGCACCACGATCACGGTATCCACTTTTTGCTGCAATTGTTCTAACCCCCTCTGCGCGTTTTCCCAACGGACGATGCCCTCATCGCCAAACGGCAGGGTGACAATAGCGATAGTCAAAGCACCGTTCATTTTGGCCACTTCCGCAAGCACCGGTGAAGCGCCAGTGCCAGTCCCTCCACCCAGCCCGCAGGTCACGAACACCATGTCGCTGTCATTCAGCAAACCCTCAATTTCTTTGAGGCTCTCCTGTGCGGACTCCGCCCCTTTCACCGGATCGCTACCCGCACCTAAACCGCTGGTGACGTTCTTGCCGATCAATATTTTGTGATCGGCTTTGGCGAACAGCAAATCCTGGGCATCGGTGTTCACCGCAATCACCTCTACGCCTTTGATCCCCACTTCCAGCAAACGGGTAACGGTATTATTACCCCCACCACCGATGCCGACGATGCGAATTTTTGTCTTGTGCGATTTTAACACGTCTTCCAATTGTTGGTCTATTTCAACGTTATGAGCAGCCATCTTCTTATCAACCTATTTTTGTAATCGAAATCTCAAATAAATTAAAAACTCAAACAAACTTTCCAGAGGAAACCATTTTACACAATCAGTAAATTTCCTTCCATATCGTTTCTGGTGATTTTAAAAATATTTTCTTGCTTGTTTTTTGTCATCGCTCGCGTGCTTATAGCTGAGTTGAGTCGGTTTACAGAACTTATGAGCTCTTTACAATGACGAGATTCCGAATCTTCCAGACAGGTAAATTCTTTAAAATTCGCATAAACTTCCCGGATCAGTCGGTAATCATCCGTGGTAAGACTGGCATTGGTGGTTAGGACGTTACCGATGAGCTCTTCGATGCCAGCCGGAAATTTACTCAGGGGTTCTAATTTCAGCTTCAGTGTCAGACCATAAAGTGAATTTGACGCCAGCTCCAGGTCTTCCAGTGCGTTTTGGTCATTTGGCGTGCTTTGAAGTTTAGTTAACGCTTCCTCAATTACGGAATAATAAAATTCTGCTTGCTGCTTGAATAGACAGAGCTGCTGATCCGCGACAACAGTGACTCCGTTTTTGGCGGATTCAACTTCGTTTATTTTTAACGGCTTTTTTTTTAGGTTGAATTCTGAGGCTGTTACTGTGTCCGACTGGACAGCTTGGGTTTGACAATTATTTCCCACATCGTAGTGGTTTGAAATTTCAGAAACCAGACTGAGGATTTCTTCGTCATCTTCGCCTGGTAATGTGAAATTTACCGGCGTACGCTCTGAATTTTCGTTATCGATAGGGGTTTGAACTTCATCCAAGGCTACTGAGTCACCGTTTTCAGCGGCACCCTCAGTTAGCGTAGTTTCTCGAGAGTTTTTTTTTATGTATTTGTTAAGATTTTCTTCCGGATTCAGGCTGACATTTTCAAAATATTTTTTTGGATTTTGCAATTTATGCAAAAGCCTATCTACCTGTTTTTTTTCTATTCGATCCACATCGCTGTTGAGAATAGATTGTAAAACGTCCTTTATTTCTGAGAGCAAATCCAGAATCGTCGCCGGTAAAATATCCAGCTTAATCAGAGCCACTTTCACCAACACATTGGCTTTGGCAGCAATTTGTTCAAACGCATCAAAACCGTAAACCATGGCGTTGGCAGCCATCTTTTCGAATATGTCCTCACAACCACGCCACTGCTTGGCATTTTTCAAGTCGGTCTTTAACGAGTCAATCGTTTGTTGAATTTGCTCGATTTGATTTTGGGTCTCTTTTTGAAAAACCGTGACCACGCTCTCTGGCTCACTGTTGATGGGTTGCGAAAGAGCTCTATGGGAAAAAGTTGTACTCACAGAGTCGCCTTCTTCATCTATTCTGAACTCGCATCCACCTTCATCAATGGCTTCCGTGCCATCTTTTTGATTAAAAGTGACATCCTTTTCTTCCGATTTTTGCACTGGAGTGTCTTCGTAAGAATCCAGATTTAGTTCAGGTTTGGCTGTACCAGGCTCATGAGAAGGCGACTCTGTGAATACAACGGTCTCTTCTATCTTTTGACTTTCATCGATGGTTAAAACGTCCGGTCCATTCTTTTCTGGATAGCTTGACTCCCGATATTGAATCATTTCAATGTCCGATTTTGAAATGCTCAACATTTCTTCCACCGCAGTTATTGCCTGCGTGTTTTCGAACGCCTTGTCGGCACACTTAAATAAATTTTGCGCCAGTTTCTCGATTTCAATTTTCATCTGTTCCAGATCCAGATCCGAATCCCGAAGCAAGCCTATCCCTTGATTTAATTTCTCGACAAATTGGTCAAATCCCGCAATCTTCGAGAGGGAGGAAATCATTTCCAATTTATCATCCGAATCGACCAATTTATCCAAAAGCTCTTTAAACAGCTTGCTCGAAGGATTGCGGTTATTTTTTCGTTGCTGAATTATTTTTTCAAGGCATCGATAAAAATAACTGTTCGTATGAAAAAATCGATTGATTAATTCATGATTGAACTCGGTATCGGATAATATATTTTGAACACTTTGCATAATAATATTGCATCTAAATTAAAGTGAAAGGGTTTTATTCCGGAATACATCGTACAGTTTCAACACGGCAGGAATGTACAGTCGGGTTTCTTCATACAGGATTTCATCATCGCGGCCGCTTGCCAGCCATTTTGCTGCGCGCTTTTCTCCGCCATTGTAAGCAGCCAGCCCCCCATCCAAATTGTACATTTCGATCAAAGAGGAAAGGTAACGACATCCCAGCCGAATATTATAAACGGGATTATACAGAACCTCTTCCGGCGTGGTCCAGGGAATGCCTTCCAGCTTACTTAACACCTGGCCGGTATACGGCATGATCTGCATCAACCCCAGCGCGCCGGCCGGGGATTTGACGTCCCGGCGCCAGGTACGCGCACTTTCGTGTGTGATGGTTGCGCATATCAAAAGCACATCGAGATTCTGGTATTTCAAACTCATTTCGTATATTTCGTTGGCGATGTCGTATTTTTGTGGCTGTTGCAAATTGCGATTGTATTTGTTCATGATTTGATAAATTTCAGTGACCTTTTTCAAACGCATTTGATTGGCGTGCAAAACGCCGTGAATCTCCGGCACAAACGTACGCAATTCGGTGATTCTTTCTTCTTCTTGCACCGTGGTCAAGGCGTTTGAAGAAAAATTGATCATGGAAATGAACATCAGCGCCATCAATCCTACAAACAGCCCGTTGTTAAGCCATCGAATGAGTGTTGTTGAATTCAAAATAGGCCACCTCCTCCAATCAATTGTTCACATAAATTGTTCCACCGTTAAAAATTTCGTCATCTCATTTTAAGCTGCTTCCACCAATTCTGTTTTCTTTTCCTTCTCATTTTCAACTTTGGTCACCGTGTGAAATTGACCTAACAACTCTTTGGCTAAATTGAGGTAACTGGTAGCGCCTTTACAATTTTTATCGATTTTGATCACCGGTTTACCGTAGTATGGTACTTCCGCCAGCCGCACATTGCGCGGAATCATGGTATCGAACACCAGCCCCTGAAGCGTGTATCGAATCTTTTCGATCACAATTTTCGAAAGATTGTTTCTCTGATCTACCATGGTTAAAAGAAAGCCCCGGTATTTCAAATCCGGATTGCTGTCATTTTTAATAACCCGCGTCAGCTTAAGAAATCGGCCCAGCGATTTTAAGGCATAATATTCACATTGAATCGGGACAATGAGTGAGTTGGCCGCCACCAGCGCATTGAAAGTGAGATTACCCAATGACGGCGGACAATCGATAATGATGAAATCGTACAAGTCCATGATGGGAGCGATGGCCTCTTTCAATTTTATTTTGCCAGCCACACCAATAAGTTTGCGTTTATCGTTTTCATCTGACCAGAGGTTAGTGGGGATAAAATCAAAATTTGGCATCCCCGTTTCATGTACGGCCTGGCTCATGGGTAAATTCCGGGTGAAAACATCCAGAATACCCGCTTTGATATCATATCGACCATAGCCAAAAGTCAAGGCGATGCTACCTTGCGGGTCGATATCGATCAAAAGCACGCGATGACCGAGGGTAACCAAACTGGCGCTCAAATTCACGGCAGTGGTGGTTTTTCCGACGCCGCCTTTCTGGCTGGATATGGCTATTATTTCACCCATTAGCAAATCCTCATTAATTCAAACGAATTTCTTAAATACAATGATGTAAAATGGATTTCCAGTCTCTTGCGATGGTTCTATTTACATTCCAGTTACAAGGGTTAATTTTAAAGGTGCCGGTCTGCCAATTCAGAATATTGAACAAGGCGTGTTCTCCCTTCAGCTCGCCGCATTCAGCATGCACCACATCCCCATTTCGAAAATAAATCATCCCCTTCTGTTGATCCTGATTAATTTCCAGCATAGTATTGCGTTTTCTGATGCAGTTGTACTCAACCAATTCCCGAACGCCGGCGTTTTCAATAAATCCCTTGAAACCGTTGTCCTCCACTTCCAGAGCATCAAAAATGATTTGTTTGAGGTGGCCCACATCAAAAGGCTTTTCAATGTAGAAATACCCACCCCGATTGGTAACCTCGTCTTTCACCTGCTGCGATCCGTAGGCGGTCATGATGATGACTTTGGTATGTGGATAACGTTTTCGAATATCCAGAATCAATTGCATGCCGTCCCGACCGGGCATTCGAATGTCAGACACCACCAGATCGAAAGTTTTCGAGTTCATCAAATTCAAGGCTTCATCGCCGGAATGAACACAATTGACTTCTAATCCATAATACGACTTGTCTAAACTTTTTGAGATGCCCCAAGTGATATCCTCTTCATCATCCACAATTAATATTTTCTTTTGGGCAGTCATATAAACTCCTTCAACCAATTAAATCTTTCCCTCAGCCAAATTTCGCAAATCCTGTGCCATCCAGTACTTATGCCATTCCGTATCGGAGTTTAATAGGCCTGAACCTCAAATTGGTATTCGTCATATAAAAGCAAAACCTTTACTTAATAGCGGAAAAATTAAATTCCTGGCAGGGAATAATAAATAGTGGAAAATGAATGTTGGGAGGGGATTTGTAGAGAGAATACAGAACTGACTGACCGAAAATCGGCCAGTCAGGCTATTTTATACACTTTCATTTTTTCACGCAATGTCGAACGAGAGATGTTTAAAATTCGGGCAGTTTGCGATTTGTTGCCTTTATATTTTTTTAACATGTTAATAATATGTTGCCGTTCCATCTCTTCCAGCGAGTCCCCTTCGCTGGAAAAGGAAGTAAACTGGGAGGAAGTGGAAATTTTGGAATAGCCGTCTTGCAGCTCCAGGGGCAGATGCTCCGAAGACAGCTCTTCGCTGTTGCACAAAATGACCGCTCGTTCGATGACATTTTTTAACTCTCTAACGTTTCCCGGCCAGCGGTATTTCAGCAGGCGCTCTGTGGCATCTTTGGCAATGGATTTGACATCTTTGCCAAACTCTTTATTGCTTCGTTCAATAAAGAGCATGGCCAGCGGTAAAATATCATCGGTCCTGTCGCGCAAGGCCGGAATGTTGAGCACCATCACTTTGAGTCGATAGTACAAATCTTCCCGAAATGCTTGCTGTTCAACGCAATCTTCCAGGTTGCGATTGGTGGCGGCGATGATTCTCACATCCATGGTGATGTCGGAGGTGCCGCCAATTCGGCGAAAAGACTGGGTTTCCAGTACCCGTAAAAATTTGGGTTGAATGGACATTTGCATGCTGGAGATTTCATCCAGGAAAATGGTCCCGTCGTTAGCCATTTCAAAAATGCCTTTCTTCATCGATTTGGCATCGGTGAAGGCGCCCTTTTCATAACCGAACAATTCGCTTTCCAGTAAGTTTTCCGGAATGGCGCTGCAATTGATTTTAATCAGCGGTTTATCGGCGCGGGCGCTCCAGTTGTGTATGGCGTTGGCTACCAATTCCTTACCCGTGCCGCTTTCGCCTTGAATGAGAACCGAGGTCTTAGGGGTGGCCGCCACAATTTTTATCAGTTTTTTGAGCTCTCGCATGGATTTGGAATTGCCGTACAGCTCGTTATCCGGAAACTGATTTTCCTGCTGGATTTTCAAGCGCGAAACCTCTCTTTTGAGGTGTTGGGTCTCCAGCGTTTTCGCCACCACCAGTTTCAGCTCATCTAACTCGAATGGTTTCATCAAGTAATCATACGCCCCCATTTTCATGGCGTCCACCGCCGGTTTGGCATCGGTCAAAGCGGTGATCATGATAACCGAAATGTCGGGATCCATTTCCTTGACCATTTCGAGAATTTTAATGCCGTTAAAATCAGGCAGTTTGATATCCAGCAGCACCAAATCGATAATGTCTTTTTTAAGTATCGAGATGGCATGCTCGCCGGTAAAAGCCGTTCGAACTTTTTTGCCTTCTTTTCTGAGAACATCTGCCAGAGTCTGGCACAAATCTTCATTATCTTCAACAATTAACACGTTGGCTTTCGTCATCTATTTTACTCCTCCGTCGGCATTAGCAGTTTAAAAGTGGTTCCATTATTCACACAGCTATCTACTTGAATGTCCCCGTTGTGCTCTGCCATGATTCGGTACACGATGGATAAACCCAGTCCGGCGCCCTGCGGTTTCGTGGTGTAAAATGGATTGAAAATGGATGGCAGGTGCTCGGGTTTGATTCCTTCACCGCTATCCTGCAGGGTGACCTCCGTATACAGAGCGCTTTTGTTTTGCACCGGAAACGCGCGACCCCGGCGATCCACTCTGTGCAATGTGGTGACTTTGGGCTGCGCATTCAATTTTAATTCACCACCCTTCGGCATGGCATCCAGGGCATTTAAAAATAAATTGACCAACACTTGCTGAATTTGATAAAAATCCACATAAATCAGCGGCAGATCCGCATGGTACGATTCCGAATATTCAACCGATTGACCGCGAATGCGGTTGTCGAGTAACGCTACCACTTCCTGGACAATCTCTTGAAACCGATGATATTTTCTTTTGGGTTGACGGGGCTTTGCGTACGAAAAAAAGGTCTTGAGAAGATCGTCCATGCGGTTGACCTGCCTGACAATTCGCGATAAATACTCACGGCGTGGATCTTCTATTTCAATTTCTTCCTCTAAAGTCTGCGCGATGGTTTTTATTCCGGCCAGCGGATTGCGTATTTCATGCGCAATGCCCGAGGCCAAAACGCCCATGGAAGCCAGTCGATCCATTCTCTGTACTTCTACCTGCATTTCCTTGATTTGAGTAATATCCTTAAACGCAATAATGGACCCAACCCGCTGCTTCAAGGTATCAAACCTCGGCGTCACCGAAAATCCCACATAAACGGTATTGCCTTCCTTGGCCGTCAGCGACATCTCCCGATTCAAGAGTCCTTGAGATGGGTCTTCAATAATGGGCAATAGCTGTTTACAATTATCTTCAGAAAAAATTTCTTCCAAAGACTTCCCCACGACCTCCTTTTCGGAATACCCTAAAATGTCTTCTGCACTGCTATTGAATGAGGTAATCTTGTTTTTCAAATCAAGCGTAATCAAACCCGAACCCATACTTTGAATGATGCTTTCGTTGAAATTTTTAAGGTCAAGAATTTCCATCTCCAGCTGCTTTTTTTCGGTGATGTTTCTGGCAATACCTACGCAGCCCACGATTTGACCTTTTTCAAAAATGGGATTGACATTCACAGACAAATGCACAGTGCGACCGTTAGCCGAATAAATTCTCACTTCAAAGATGCTCGAGCGGCCATTGAGCGTTTGCCTCAAATTGTGTTCGGCATTTGAACGATCATCGGCCATGATCAGATCGTAAAACTTTTTACCCAGCCATTGCTGTCGATCAAATCCGATGATGTTTGGCAGTCGTCTGTTGATAAAAATAAACCTGGCCTGTAAATCGAGGGTAAAGATCAGATCACTGGCATTTTCAATCAAATCCTGGTATTTGTATTCGGTGCGTTTAACCTCCTGCTGCAACTCCTTATTTTTCAACTTCATCTGGTGAAGTATAAACACGTTGTCGATGACGTTCAACAGCTCGCGATTTCCAAATGGCTTCAGCAGAAACGCACTCAATCCCATCTCAAATAATTCCTTGCGCTCGATTTCTTCTTCCGACACCGCCGTTAACAAAATCACCGGCACGTCACTGACGGCCTTGTATTTTGGATTCTGTTTCAGCTCCTTGAAAAACTCATAACCGTTCATCCGCGGCATCATGTAATCGAGAATGATCAGATCCGGCCGTTTCTTCTGGATGGTGGCCAGACCTTCTTCTGCGCTGCCTGCGGTGAGGTAATGATACCCCTCTTTGTTGATGATCATTCCGCCTATTTCCAGCATATCCGGATCATCATCGATGAACAAAATGGTCTTTCGTAATTTGTTGACGTCGTGCACCTCTGGTTTCCTTTTCAATTACCAAATATTCATCGTTACTAAATCTAATGCGATGGGTTTTTCTATATACCGATTTTATCTTTTGAGCATGGTCAGATTAGCAATGCCTGATGCGCCAATTCTTCTTCCATAACCGGCGTTTTGGGCAGGGTAACGATAAAATTCGAGCCCTCACCCAGCTTGCTTTTCACCTGAATATTGCCCTGGTGAATTTCCACAATTTCTTTCACCAGCGACAACCCTAATCCCGATCCAGCAATATCACGAATTTGATCGTTGTCCGTGATGCGGTAAAATTTGTTGAAGATTTTGGGTAAGGATTCTTCTGAAATGCCGTAGCCGCGGTCCTCAAACTCCAGGATGAGTTTGTCGTCCAATTCCGTGATGCGGATGGTCAACTCGGTATTTTCCGGACTGTACTTCACCGCATTTGAGAACAAATTCAAAACCACTTGCTCCATCATATCGCGATCGACGTAGATGGTTGACACTTCCGACGGCGATTCAAAACTCACGTGAATATTTTTCTTTTCCGAAAGCTGGGAATTGAAATCGAGCACCCGGTCAATCAGCAGCTTCATGTCCACCGGCGACTTCCGCAACTGGCTCTTGCCGGCTTCGATTTTGGAGATGTCCAAAAATTTGTTGATCAAATCACTCAGTCGGTTCGACTCCTTCAAAATGATTGAAGCATACTCTTCCAACTGTTCGTGGGTGATGGATTGATCCAACAAAAGCTCGCTGAACCCAGAGATGCAGGTCAGCGGGGAGCGCAGCTCATGTGCTACCAACGAAACCAGTTCGGTCTTCAAACGGTCGATTTCCTTTTCGCGTGTAATGTCTCTGAGAATCGTGGCGATACCGATGAGCTCCTTTTTGTCGTCCTCGATGCGCGCGGCCCGAGCTTGCAAAATCTCCGGTTTGGTCTCACCGGGAGAGTAAACTGTTATCTCAATGGTTTCTGTATCGTCAATGGTATGATCATTGATATTGTGAATGAATTTGATCAGATCCTCATTGTGGATGAATTCATCAACTGGCCGCTCTAAAAAATCCGTACCCGACAAACCAAATCGCTTTTTGGCGATGGAATTGATCAAAATAATTTTGTTTTGCGGGTCCGTGATGATGACGCTGTCGGCAATATTTTTCAGGATGGTTTCGGTTTTGTTTTTTTCATTGATGATTTTGTAAAGGTTTTTTTCGTTCAATCGTCTGACTTCTTCCACCATATAGTTGAAGATCATGGCAAGCCGTCCAATTTCATCTTTGGACTGAACGCGGACTTTCAGCGAAAAGTTGCCGCGGGCGATTTCCAGCGCGCTTTTTTTGAACTGTGTGATGGGCTTGCTCAATTTTTTGCTGAAATAAAACGCCCCGATCATGGCCAGCATGAACGTCAAAATTAGTAAGCCATAGTACACGAAAGGCATGAATTCTTCGTTGCCCAGAGTCTTGCTGTTGCGTATATATAGAAAATAAATCCAGGATAAGGCAATGGGTAGTACTGCAATCAGAAAATGCAACAGGAATAATTTTCTGAAAATGGAATCATTTTTCAGCAAAGGTACCTTCATGAATTTCCCTCATTTATTCGACAAAAATGACGTTTCTTCCCTTCTGTTTTGCTTGATACAATCGATTGTCGGCCTTTTCTACTAATCCATCAAATTCTTGAGCATCGTCCGGAAAGGTGGCCAGGCCCGTGCTGATGGTTATTTTCCCTTGCGGTTGAAATTCTTCATAGTCAAAAGTAAATTCCTCCACCAGGCGGCGAATTTTTTCTGCTACAATTTTCGCAGAGGGTTTGTTGGTTTCGATCAAAACCAGACAAAACTCTTCCCCACCGTATCTGGCTGCTAAATCAATATTGCGGACATTGTCCCGCAAAAGTTTGGCGATGTTTTTCAAAACCAAGTCACCAGCAGGATGGCCATTTTTGTCATTGTAGCATTTAAAATGATCGATATCGATCATAACCAGTGAGACATTGAGCTTGTGCCGACGTGCGCGGTTCAATTCCTGAAGCAGCTGCTCCTTGAAATATCGATAATTGTACAACCCGGTCAAACCATCTGTGATGGCTAATCGGCGTAGTTCTTCTTTCGCATGCTGCAGTTCGATGATCTTTTCATTGAGTTTGTCGTGCAACTCTTTAATTCGCAACAACGAGCGCACACGTACCAGCAGCTCTTGTTTGTCAAACGGCTTGCTCAGGAAATCATCTGCTCCTGAGTTCTCGCCTTTGATTTTATCTTCCACTTCCTTTAAAGCGGTCACCAGAATCACGGGAATGAAACTGACCTCTTTATCGGCTTTAATGATTTCACACACCTCAAATCCATTCATCTGCGGCATCATCACGTCCAAAAGTACCAAATCCGGGCGATGTTTTCGCACCATGTCAATTGCTTCAATTCCGTTTTTTGCTGAGATTATGTGGTAGCCCTTGGGGCTGAGGTAAGTGTGCAGTAGTTGAATGTTTACCGGAACATCATCAACAACCAGAATGGTTTTTGTTTTGGAGTTATTAGCCATGATGTTGTGCTGAGTGAATGGGTTTGCGCCTCTCGCTAATTTATCCCGAAGTTCGTGCGTCCTGCGAAGGATCAAATCGCCGCTTAAACAAACATTTTGGATTTTTCAGATTTGATAGTTCGTTTAGTACAAACGGGCGGTTTATTAAATCGAAGATTTCTATCTGCATCCTGGAAGGGACGGTTCGTCTCATTTGCTGATTATTCCTGTAAATTTATGTGCGGTTTGATCATCATTTCCATTTTTTGTGGTCAATTCCGTCAAATTAAGCATTGATTAAAAAAAGAATGAAAATGAAGAGTGAGCTTCGGGATACTTGAAAAAATTCAACGGTTGTTTTATAAAGCTCCAATATGAGAACAAAAAAAAGTGGTCGATAATCGACCATTTTACATCGAAAAATACAATTTAATATGTTTATTGTCAAGCAATTTTTGATGAAGGCAGGTTAAAGTATTTTAACATTTAATTTACAAATTTACCCGTGGTTTCTGGGATTTTATTTGTAAAGAAAATTTACCCGAAAATTTGCTCGAATATACGCCAAGTGATTGTAAAGTTACATCTTAATTTAAAAATTACCTCATCCTTTGATTCATATTTGTTCAAAAAGCTCGATTTGCTTTATTTTATGAGATAAAATTTTCGTGAAAATGCCTGATGTGTAATTTCTTACCAATCATTGTGGTTATTTTTATCGGCAGGAATAAAGAAACACTTACCTTAAAATGCAAATGGAGGCCATTAATGCCTCAGATGACTATGCACTCAATAAAAAATTCATCAAAACAGGAAAAAACCTCATACACGAAGGCGCCCAAGAAAAATTGCTCAGGCCGCATCCAACCGCTTAGCCGCCTTCGTGCATTGGCCGGCGGAAATCCGTCAGGTGTGCATCAGAATTCAAACCCCAGAACCGTTCGATACTCCCGACCGGAAATAGGAAATCCGGCGATGACCTGTACCTGCTCATCATCAAACAGGTTGCGAATTTCCCCGCTGATTTTCAACGTCCCGCCCCACAAGGATTGCCTCCTCACCAGACTAAGATGGTTTAAATGATACGCCGTCAAAGAGGTGCTGTTGTCCGGAGCAGTGAATCTTTTGCCCACATACTGATAGATCCAATTAAACGTCACGAATTCAAAATCAAAATCGGCCGTGAGATCCAGTTTATGTGACGGTCGATACACCAGGGTTCTGCCGTTCAAACTGGAATCCTCGCTGTTGTCCACGGCGCGGAGGTAATTGTGTCGAACAACGAGATTGAAGAAGCGGCCCAGATCCCGGACGGTGAATTTCAATTCCAATCCGCGGATACTGGCTTTTTGTAGGTTATCCGGACTCCAGACGCCATCTGCCCGCGGACCCCATAAAATCAAATTATCCAGCTGCGTTTGAAAAAAGCTGATTTCGAACCCCCAGTACGCAGCCTTTTGAAAATTCAGCATCATTCCGAAATCATAGCTTGTGCCTTCCTCCGGAACCAGATCGGGGTTGCCCGCGGTAAACGAACCAGCCGGCCAGTGGAGATCGTTAAAAGACGGCACCCGGAAAGATCGCCCCCAATTCCCGCGAACGATAAATTGATAATTGGAAGCATGACTGAAATGAAACCCGAATTTCGGACTCCACTGAGCTTCCTCGCCGGTGACTTTGTCCACTCGAAAAGCGGGCACCAAACTCAAGTGGCTGTGCGACCACAGGTTCTCCAGAGGGAACTTAAACTCATTCTGCACAAACGCGCTGCCGATGGTTTGCTTTTGTTTGGCCACATCGGTGCTGTTGATTTTATCCTGCCGATATTCCACGCCTCCGGTGAACTCGCTGAATTTGGTCTGCCGCCAATTGGATTGCAAACTGAAGCCAAAGGCGTCATTTTTGTGCAGACTATGAATGGGGAAAAAAGCCGATGAATCGTCAAAATTTTGTATGGTGTGATAAAAGAAAGTCTGCACTTGTAAATTTAAACCGGTGGAAAAATATTTGTCAAATTTAAAATTGAATTTCTTTGAGTTGTCTTTTTGCGTGGCGCTTTCTGAAGGAAAACTCAACGGCCCGGGCACGCCGCGGTCGGCGTCGTGGAGCTGCAAATAGCCACTGAAATAGGTGGATGGGTTAAGTGAGTAATTGAGTTTTACGAACGTGTCGTTCCACTTGAGGTTGTTGTTGCTGCGTTTGACTTTTTCTGAATTGTCATTCTCAAATCGAAAGTCGCCGTCGCTTTCGGCATATTCGTGAGCAACAAAATAGTTAAACGCACCCAGGGTCTGGCCAAAATTGGCCGAAACAATGCGGGTTCCAAAAGAGCCGATGGTAGAATTGAAACCTCCGTTCACGGCTTTTTGGTTGAAGCGCCCGCGGGTGATCAAATTGATCACCCCGCCGATGGCGTCGGTGCCATAAAGCGCGGAATTGCCGCCACGCGTGACTTCGATGCGTTCGATGGCGTGCACGGGAATGTCGCTCAGATCCGGCGCAATGCCCTGCGCCAGGTTTAGCCTTTGTCCATCGAGCAATATCAGCACCTGATTTTCGCTGGCACCGCGCATGGTCACGGTTTTTAAAGCCCCGAGGTTGCCGTAGTTTTTGACAAACACATGACTCAAGCTCTCCAAAATTTCCCCGATGTTTTGCGAAGCACTCCGGTCAATTTCAGATCGCGGGATAATATCCGTGGCCACCGAAACTTCCGAATTTAACGCCTTCTCTCGGGTGGCGGTAACCAGAACTTCGTTGAACAAAACCGCCTGTGCTCGCAATTGAAAATTCTGCCGGTTGCCCTGATCGGGCTTGATAACCACTTCTTGCTGCAGGGTGGCATACCCAATTCTGCTGACTTGAATGAGGTATTTTCCAACTGGCAGGGCTTTTATTTCAAAATAACCCGCGTTGTTGGATGAGGCGCCATAGGGGGTGCCGACCAGCACAATGTTGACGTCCGGCAGCGGCTCCTGTGAATATTGATCGCGAACATAACCTGAAAAAGTCCCATTTTGGGCATGGCCGGCAATCGGAACCATGAACAACAGAAAAATCAGTGCGACAAGTCGTTTTGGATTATCCATATCAACCTCCTTTTAATTTAATAACGGCTTCTGCGATCAGGATAAAACCTGAACACCCTGTTAAGCAGAAACCACCATAAAAGTGGGTTGGCTGGCCATGACAGAGGAATGAAAATCAGTGGAAGCAATCGTTTTCGTGTGCAATAACGGAGCCGGCGAGGGCACACAAAAAAAATCCCTTACTTCCGGGGATTGGAAATCAGGGATGAAATTATCTTTGCACATGCTCAGCCTTTCCCTCGAAAGATTCCACGAGCAGGTCTCCTGGCTTACAGCTTCATTCCTACTTGCTTTGCCTTCCCATTCTGACTTTTTTCGTCATCTCGTGATGCCTGCAGAACAGTGGCGCTTCAAGCGTTCGTAGCTGCTTACAGTTGCGGGGCAGCGCCGGATTCTCACCGGCTTCCTATCTCCCAATTTCTTGGAATTACCCGTGTATTGTTTAATTGATTAGCGCAATATAATTGAAAGCAACAGCAATGTCAAGAAAAAATTATTATGAAGGATAAATCTGTTTTAATTTATTTTAAATCTAACCTCAATCCCAGAATTCCCACTCTATACCGAAACGCAAGGTTTTGGGCGGCATGAAAAAGCCCGGCACCAATTGATAACGTGCGTCCGTGATGTTTTCCATGGAAATCAAAAGTCGGGCGTCTGAAAATTGGAAGGTGAGCTGCCCATCGAAAAGGACATTTAGATCTCGTTTGGCCATAGTTGGAAAAGAAGCGCCAAAAGAATAGAACGGGCCCCAGCGCGTGCCGTAAATTCGGTTCACCAACCGCAGTTTAATGAAAACATACTCCTCAAAAAAATTACGGCCGATTTCAAAATAACTGTAAAAGTTGATTTCGGGAACCCGTAAACGCTTTTCACGCGCGGTTTCTTTTACTTTTAGATAGGAAGCGATGGCGCCGAACTTGCCGGTACGGTAAAAATTCCAGTTAAATTTGGCCTCGATGCCCGCAAGGGTGCGCACGCCCAGATTGACTGCGTTGAACAATTTGATGGAAGAATCCAGAGCTGCAGCGGTTATCCAATTCCGCGTACGGCGGGCGAACACCGACGCTTGCAAAACCATCTTTTTCGAATTTTGCATTTGATAACCCAATTCGAAGTTCATTACTTTCTCTGCGGCCAGCGCCGGATTGCCGCGAAAAAGCAGTGTCGGCCAGAAGCGTTCCACAAAGCTGGGATAACGACGACTTTGCTGCCAGCCCAGCCAGAGCTGGCCGTTTTCTGCCAGGCCATAATTTACCCGCGCCGACCAGTTCAAAACAGCTGCGTGGTCGCTGTGTTTTTCCACCTGTGCCTGCAATTCCAAAGCCGCTTTACTCGCAATCTGAAAGGCATCCTGTACAAATAATTTAACTTTCTGGTCCGACTGCGGTGAAATTTTCAAGCTTTCAAAATCATCCAGGCGAATTTCCCCGCCGGCAATCAGCGTGTGCGCGCCAACCGCTAATTGATAGCGGGCGTTGAGGCTCAATGTCAGATCTCGGATATTGAACAACAGAGAATCATCAAACGTCCGCTGGCGAATTTTAGAGAAAATGATTCGCCCGTCGAATCGTTTACCGTTGTCGTTTCCGTCCTCCCATTTGATGTGCAGCATCTGGTCGAAGCGCTTTTCTTTGCGTTTGGGAGCCGTGAGCCGAGGAAGGAGATCTGGCGCCAGCGGCGCCGGCACTTTCACATCGTCTTTGTTGATAAACCCCGTGTAGATTAAACTCAAATTTGCCCGCGGCTGCACTGAGAACCGGGTCAGGATGCGCGAATTTGCGTGCTTGCGGTTGATTTCGAAACCGTCCAGCTCCTGCCTGTTGCCGCTGATGACAAAGCGAGACTTGTTGGAGACGGGCAGGCCAAATATGACGCCCAGGTCGCTGTACCCCCAGTCGCCCGCTCGGAACAGCACTTTTGAGTAGGGCCGCGCGGATTGGAAATCGTAGGTCTGGATTTGCAGCACGCCAGCCGGCCCCAGCACACCGGTGTTCTCAAAGGCACCGACGCCGCGAAATTGCAAATTGTCTATTAAGTTGATCGGTATATTGGTGGGGTTTAGAAAACCGCCGATGGGCTCCACCCACTCAAAACCATCGAATAAAATGGCGGCCTGTTGCGGCGACGCGCCGCGAAAGGAAAGCGGTGAAAATTGCCCCAGGCTGCCTAAATCCAGCGACTGGATGTTTGGGAAAAGCTGCACATAATCGCCCACATCTTCGGCGATCAATTCCGCGGTTTCCGTGGCATGAACCTGCCAGGGTTCTGAAAAATCCGCAGCGATTTTACGCGTGGTATCTAATTTTACACGCGAAGTTGAATCGCTGTCAGTGGGGCGGGTCTCTTGTGAAGCAAGTGGATTAACCAAAATTAGAAACGAAATAAGACACCACAAAAGAACGGACGTTTTGGCAAGCAATTTCAACTCAATCTGGCGGTATTAAGGAATTCGATTCTGAGTAATCCGCGAATCAAAAGCGGAAGTACCAACACAAATATGGCCGTATTTACCAGACCGTGAATGAGGTAAAATGGCAGCCCCAGAGCAAAAGTGGTTTTCATTTGATCCATTGAAAACCCCGAAATAAAAAAGAAGCTGAGATACGCCATGAGATCATAAAGCCAGGTTAAAACCAGACCCGTCAATCCCAGCATGGCGCAGTTCTTCCAGTTCATCTGACTGAAGTCTGAGAAATTCCGCAGCTTGCCGCCGGCATAACCCACCAGGGCGCGGTTCAAAACCTGGGCAAGCAGCAAAGGCGGCAGCGACATGCCAAACGGATTCAGCAACGAAAAAAACGTTTGAGCGATGATGCCCACCAGGGCGCCGTTGCGCGCACCCAATAAAACCCCCGCTACAAACACCACGGCGGTAAATATTTCCACATTGGGGATGGCGATAAAAAGGTAGCCGCCGGCGAACGCCAGACCCGCAAACAAACTTACCGTCGTTATGGTGATGCGATTCAACTTCATGCGGTTTTTCTGTGTCCGTTTTTTTTTGCGCCCAAAATACCGGCAACCGTTCAGGCGCCACTTTCGACAAAATGATTTAACGGTCCGATACCCTGCCCTATCGATAGACTGTTTTGAATGGCGCGATTGATAAAGGCTTTCGAAGCCGCAATGGCGTCTTTGACGTTTTTTCCCAGGGCCAGGTTGGCGGCGATGGCGGCGGAATAGGTGCAGCCGGTACCGTGGGTATTTTTCGTGGGAATTTTCTCGGCAAAATATTCTGTGAACTCCTGGCCATCGAATAAGATATCCAGCGCATCCTGTTCTCGATGCCCGCCCTTGAGCAGGACATTTTTTGCGCCTTTTTCATGAATGATTTTAGCTGCTCTTTTCATATCATCTTTGGTTCGGATGGAGATACCTGCCAGCGTTTCGGCCTCGGGAATATTGGGGGTGATAACTTCCGCCAGCGGTACGATCTCTTCAATAAGCGCTTGCTGGGCATCCTCTCGCAGCAAGGGATCGCCGCCTTTGGCGCGCATCACCGGATCTACCACCAGATGTGGCACCTGCATATCCTTCAGGTTTTCTGCCAGAACGTGGATGATTTCGGCATTGGACAGCATCCCGGTTTTGGCCGCGTCCACGCCGATATCTTCGACCACCGATTGCAGTTGCAGCTCCACAAATGCCGGCGGCAGGTCGTGCACGCCGTGCACCCCCAGGGTATTTTGAGCTGTGAGCGCGGTGAGCACCGACATGCCATAACATTTAAAAGCATGAAAGGTTTTGAGATCCGCCTGGATGCCGGCGCCGCCACCGGAGTCCGAACCCGCGATGGTGAGCAGTCGTTTCATTGGTGCGATTTCTCCCAATTTTTCAAGTACGATTTGATGACGCCGCCGCCGATGACCACGTCGTCCTGGTAAAAAACCACGGACTGCCCCGGAGTCACCGCTCTCTGCGGCTGCACAAACTTTACCTCTACCGTACCGTTTGAAATCGTCCGAATGTGCGCCGGCGCGCCAGGGTCGTTGTAGCGGATTTTGGCTTCTACCGTCATCTCATGCGTGAGCTTCTCAATGGCGATCCAGTTGAGATTTTCCGCAATCAAACCCACGTGCTCCAGGTCGCGGTTGCTGCCTACTTTGATGCGATTGTTTGGCGCGTCGATTTCCGTAACGTACACCGGCTTGCCCACCGCGATGCCCAGTCCTTTACGCTGGCCGATGGTGTAAAATGGATAGCCAAAATGCTTTCCCAATCGCTGGCCGTTTTCATGATAAATTTCCCCACCTGCCAGACTTTGCTGCAGGCTTGGCACTTTTTTCCGGAGATAGCGCGCGTAATCGTTATCCGGGATAAAACAAATCTCCTGACTCTCTTTCTTGTCTGCAGTGCGCAAACCCAGACGGCGGGCGATTTGTCGGATTTCTTCCTTCTCAAATTCTCCTACCGGGAAAAGGGTTCGGGCCAGCCCGTTTTGCTGAATTCCCCACAGCGCGTATGACTGGTCCTTGTGAATATCTTTGCCGCGTTTCAGCAAATAGCGGCCGCGCTCTTCATCAAAAAAAGTACGCGCATAGTGACCGGTAGCAATTTTGTCAGCGCCCAATTCCTCCGCTTTTTTCAGCAGCACTCCCCACTTGAGGTACGTGTTGCAGCGCACGCAAGGATTTGGAGTGCGGCCTTCCATGTATTCGGAAATAAAATTATCGGTGACCGCCGCTTCAAACTCATTGCGAAAGTTAACCACATAATGAGGAACACCCAAAGTATGACAGACCGCCCGTGCGTCGTCCATGGTGTCGAGAGAGCAGCAGCCGCTGTCGCGATTGACATTGCCGCCCACCCGGTCGTAATCCCACAGGTTCATGGTCACGCCGATGATCTGATAGCCTCTTTCGTGCAGCAAAGCCGCCGCCACACTGCTGTCCACTCCGCCGCTCATGGCGACGACGACGGTATTTTTATTCTTGTTCATGATGGATATTTTCGATTCATTTCATTTGTTTAACTACTGCCCTTTGATGTAACTATGCCGCTGTTGGCTTTTGGCCGTTTGCTGTTAGCTGTTGGCTTTTAGCTTGCCGATTAGGTTATTTATCATCTTTTGTTCTTTGTTTAACTGATCCAAAATCACCTTTATACCTTCATTTGAGATGATAGATAGTTCTTCGATGATAATTAAATGAGTTTCTAATTCAAATGCCGAACCTAAAGCCATTTCCAGGAACCGTTTGAAATCTAATTGACTGGTGCGACTGCAACCCTCGGCAATGTTTGAAAGTTGCGAGACCGCAGACCGACAAATCTGACATCGTAATCCCTGTTTTCCCTCAACCGGCAGGACTTCTAAACCTTCCAGGTTTTAAAAACCTGGAAGGTTTATTAAGCTAATTTTCTGCACCAGGGAGAAGTTCTGCCAGTCGGTAAACTTGTTTAACGCTCGCAATCCCACCTTGCTAAACATTCAGAGTCCTGAAATCTCTCATTGTCTGCAACCAATACACCATCAATGGCCAAAAGCCAACAGCTAAATGCCAATAGCTCGATACTTTTTTAATATAATAGCCACAAGTGAATTGCAGTGTTTTTCACAATCAAGTCATATTGAATTTATGGGTGCACTTCTGCGGCAACCCTTTTCCTGCCGGGTTTCAACGCGCGCAATCGCTGCACGATCCGGGTTAGCGCATCAACCGTTCTATCGATGTCCTCGGAAGTATTGCCTCTGCCCAGGCTGAATCGAATGGCCGAACGATTCAAATCCTGGGACAGCCCCATGGCTTGCAAAACGTGCGAGGCTTCCACCGAGCCCGAACTGCACGCAGAACCGTTGGAGACGGCAATCCCCTCTAAATCCAGGCTCAGCATCAATGAATCGCTTTCCACGCCAGCAAAGGAAAAATTGACGATACCGGGCAAACGTTTCTCAGGGTGGCCATTCAATCGCACCCCAGGAAGCTGCTGTGTGATTTTCGCAATCAGCTCTCGGCCCAGATGACACAAATGATTCATATCTTCAGCTAACCTTTCTCGACAAATTTCAGCGGCTGTGCCAAATCCCACTGCGGCTGGCACATTTTCTGTACCGGAACGGCGGTCACGCTCATGCCGGCCGCCGTGCAGCAATTTCTCAATTTTAGTGCCGCGGCGCAGATACAGCGCGCCAATGCCTTTTGGTCCGTAAATTTTATGGCTGGAAAAGGACAGCAGGTCCACGTTTAATTCATGAACATCCACTGGCATTTTCCCCACCGTTTGCACCGCATCTGTATGCAGCAAAACCTGACGCTCGCGAGTAACCGCACCAATTTCTGTTATGGGATTGAGGCTGCCGGTTTCATTATTGGCGTGCATCACACTGACTAAAAAGGTGTCCTCCCGGATGGCGTCGGCCACCTGATCTGGCGTTACCATGCCAAATTTATCTACCGGCAAACAGGTGACTTCAAAGCCTCTTTTTTCTAGATATTTGCCTGCGAACAGCACGGCATGATGTTCGACGGCCGTGGTGACGATATGCTTTTTGTGACCCGCAAAATGCGCCGCCGCACCTTGAATCGCCCAGTTGTCTGCCTCGGTGCCCCCCGAAGTAAACACGATTTCTGCCGGCTGCGCGTTGATCAATTTCGCCACCTGCCGCCGGGCTTCTTCAAGAGCGACTTTGGCCTGCTGGCCAAAAGCATGAATGCTGGAGGCATTGCCGAACACCTGGCTAAAATACGGCAGCATGGCTTGCACCACTTTGGCATCTACCGGCGTGGTGGCAGCATGGTCGAGATAAATTCGCTCGGGTTTGGTTTTAGAACACATGAGTTTACGTTGACTTCCTCTAAAATTGACATCAAATATACGGCTAATAATCTTATTTTTCAAGGAAAAGATCGGAAGGCGTATTGTAAGAATTGCATCATAATAAAATTATAGGATTCCGCACTCGGTTCCGCGAATCACTTCTTAAGCTGTCGAAATGAAAAAAACTCAAGACTTGTTGTTGCGAGTGCAAGCCCAGCAATCTCCAGGTCAGAGAATTGCATCGTCATCTCGCAGTGACGAGATCTTTTAAGTAAACAAAATAAAGGCTGGTTGAAGCACAGTTTTTACAAATTCCAAAAAAGATTCTTCCTGAATGACAAGCTATGTGTGGCTGTTTTTAAGAGAAGAATGGAGCCTTTAGTCCAGGTTAAGCTCGCAGTCAGGTACACTAGAAAGCATTGAAAGTGCTTGACATTTTGTAGATTTTTTATAAATTTATCAATACAAATCAAAGATCACTCCGCGTTTTTCCTGGACGAAGTTGTGTGGCGTCGATAATGGATATCAATACAAATCACAGCTTTTAATGTAAAATATGCATAAAGTGTCTGATTTTATGACACTGAGCATGATATCCTTGTATGGAGGCCTCTCTGTTTTTCGCCTCGTCTGGCAATGTAAGCCCAATAGCATAAAATCAAGATTACATCTTGTTTTTTATTAGGCTTATTTAAGACTCAGGCCATATTTGCTATCCGGCAAAATAAGTCGTCCAAAGCCCATAATTGGAGTCTCATGGCATTACGCTAACCGCAACGGATCTTTTACTAAAATAAGAAAGAGAAGAAATAGATCGCAAAACAATTCAACGAACGGAAAATGAAGAACACGATTCCAACACTCACTCTTTCCGTATTAGGGGATTTTCAATTATTCCGTGAAAGCGAAATTGTGGAAGGTATCAACACCGCCCGCATGCGGGCACTTCTCACTTATCTGGCCCTGCATCGCGATGCAGAGACCACCCGGCAGCGCATCGCTTTCCTGTTCTGGCCGGATTCGGAAGAAAGTCAGGCCAGAACCAACTTGCGTCAACTCCTGCATCATTTGCGGCAGGCTTTCCCGGACATAGAGATCTGTTTGAACATCGACAGCAGAAGGATATCGTGGCGTGCTGACGTGCCGCTTCATATCGATGTGGCCGAGTTCGCAAAGTATGTCTCGGAAGCGGAAGGGGCCGCGGCAAACGGCGAAATGTCGTGCGAGCTGAAAGCCCTGGAACAAGCCGCCCGGCTCTATCGCGCCGATCTTCTTCCCGAATGCTATGAAGAGTGGATTGAGCCAGAACGCGACCGTCTGCGGCAGCTTTTTTTCCGGGTACTGAGGCGATTGACGCAACTCCTGGAACAGCAAGGCAAATATCAAAAAGCCCTCGACTATGCGGAACGCCTTCTAACACTCGACGAATTCGACGAGTCCACCTACCGCTTGTTGATGCGGCTCCATGCGCTGAACAGGAATAGACCGGGCGCCCTGCGCATCTACCATCGCTGTCTAAAGGTCTTACGCGATGAGTTAGGTCTCGAGCCCGCTGCAGAAACTCAGGAAGCTTATGAGCGATTAACACAGCAAGACGCAAAACCGAAATCCACGGTTCCCATGGAAACCGAAATCCCACTTGTGGGGCGGGAACAAGAACGGCGTGTCCTGCTGGAAGCGTGGAAAAAGGTTACGCTGGGCAACACCCGTGTGTTTCTATTGGGCGGCGAAGCCGGGATCGGAAAAACCCGCCTGGCCGAGGAGCTAATCTACTATGTGAGACAGCAGGGTTTTACAACAGCCACGGCCTACTGCTACGCGGCCGGGGGGCGCCTCACCTACGGGCCGGTCAGCGAATGGTTGAGAACGGAGGCCATTTACCAGGTCGTGCTGAGCCTGGAACCCGTTTGGCAAGCCGAGGTGGCGCGCTTGCTGCCGGAGTTGTTGACCGACAGCCCGGATCTCTCCCCGCCCGCACCGCTTACTGAAATCTGGCAACGGAAACGGCTCTTCGAATCCCTGGCGCGTGCGGTCATGGCTTCCGAGCAGCCGCTGCTCCTGTTCATAGACGATATCCAGTGGTGTGATCCGGAGACGGTGGAATGGCTCCAGTACTTGCTGCGATTTGAATCCTCTGCAAAAGCACTCATTATGGCAACCGTTCGCACCGAAGATGTGGCCGGCAACGGCCCCCTACTCTCCTTCCTGCTGGAATTGCGCCGCAGCAGCATATTTTCAGAAATAGAATTGGGGGCTATCGATGCCTCCCAGACGGCTTTGCTCGCCAGTCATGTCGCGGGTAAAAACCTGGATGATGAGGCCGCTACAGCATTATACGCCAGTACAGAAGGCAATCCCCTCTTTGTTGTGGAAACGACCCGTGCGCTCATGGATGATTGGAACACGGGCGCCGATGGCGATACAAAAATACCGGAGGATATCCCCTTACCACGAAAAGTGCAAGCGGTTATTCAATCCCGGTTATCTCAGATTTCTTCACATGCTAAGAAATTGCTGGAGCTGTCGGCGATTATCGGACGTGAGTTTACATTTGATATTCTATCCAAATCATGCGAAGAAAACGAGGAAACCATCATTCAGAGCCTTGACGAATTGTGGCAGCACCGGCTCATCCGGGAACAGGGGCGTATGGCCTACGATTTCAGTCATGATAAAATCCGGGAAGTTACCGCTGCCGGGATCAGCAGGACCCGAAGCTGCCTTCTTCATCGCCGGGTAGCGGAATCCCTCGAAAAGATGTACTCCCGACAATTGGATCCAGTGAGTGGTCAGTTGGCAGCTCACTGGGAGAACGCCGGCGTCCCACTCCGCGCCATTCAATATTGTGAGCAAGCGGGGAGGGTGGCGCAGCAAATCTACGCTAACGACGAAGCCGTAAAGCATTTGCAACATGCCTTGCTCCTGGTGCAGGAGAACCTCGAAGGCCCGGAAAGGGAGCGGCGCGAGCTCAACATCCTGCGCCTTCTTTCCCCTTGCCTGGTGCAAGGCCGGGGTTACGGGGCATCCGAAGTTCAGGTTGTTGGCGCGCGGGTTTGGAAGCTTTCCCAGCAGCTTGACGAGCGCGCCGGTTCACCCCTCTTAAGAATGCTGGCCATTAGCAGTCTGGTAGGTGGTGAAATCATGAAAGCTGAGCGCTTCGGAAGCCAACTCCTTGAGCAAGCGCAAAACGAAAACGATGCGGTGGCGGAGGTGGAAGCTCACTACGTTCTCGGTGTCACTTATCACTGGCAGGGGAACTTTGTGAAGGCGCGCGAGCATCTGGAAAAGGCCATTGGTCTCTATGATCCACGGAATCATCATACTCACATCACCGCTTATGCTCAGGACCCTGCCGTAATCTGTCGCATTCGGCTGTCGCTGGTCCTCTGGCATCTCGGCTACCCCTTCCAGGCGCAATCTCTTGGCCTGGAAGCGCTCGAGCTCGCCCGGGAATTACAGCACCCCTTCAGTCGCGCTTATGCCCTGCATTGGTTTGCCTGGCTTCAGAACCTGCGCGCCGATCCCGATGCCACATTAAGCCATGCAGAGATATCGATTGCGTTTTCGGAAGAATACCAATTCCCGTATTTTGCAACCCAGAGCGGGATTCTCTACGGATGGGCATGTTTCACAATGGGAGAGGTGGAGGACGGCATTCAAAGAATGCGTGAAGGACTCAGCCGCTTTCGCGCCACCGGCTCTGAAATCGGTTGTGCCTATTACCGCGCCTTAATTGCCGGAGCGTTAGCCGCAAACGGCTCTTTTGCCCAGAGCCTCCCGCTGTTAGAAGAGGTGCTGAAAAGCATGGCACACAGCGGCGAATGCTGGTCAATGGCCAGTGTTCTTGAAATAAAAGGAGCGGTTCTGTTGGCCGAGCCCGGCCAGAACCATTCCCATGCTGAGCAGGCTTTTCAAGAAGCGATTACAGGGGCTCGCAAACAAAATGCTAAAATGGATGCCCTGATTGCAGCAGCTAACCTGAAGCAGTTATGGCTTAGAACTGGCAAAAAAAAAGACGCCCGGGAGATGTTTGAGGATGTCTATGGTTGGGCTACCCGGGGACAAGATTCTCAGGAAATGAACGCCTTGACCACCCTGGTAGAATCCTGGACAGAACGGTATAAATCCTAAATTCCCGCCATTTTTTTCTCACAGAACGCTTCACAGAACGCTTTCAGAACGGTTGCTTTTGTATATTAAGTCGAAACTTTTGCTACCGTCAGCATCTTCCGAATGTAAATCTTGTGCCAGAGCTTGAGAAACGATGAGAAAGAGGCACACCATCACCCTACTACTCCGGCTGCGTTGTGGTAGCAAATTTTTCATTAATTGATCGCCGCTAACAACAGTTCCAGACAAATTATGTGGCGAAATATATTCAACGAATACATAGGAGCTAATTATGAATCATAAAGAAAAGGATGTACAGAAACAGCTTGACGCATCCGCATTTGAAGAATTGCGGGTCAGACTAAAGGGGCATCTGTTGCTGCCACAGGATGACGGTTACGACGATGCCCGCGCGATATGGAATGGCATGATCGACCGCAAGCCGGCGCTGATTATCCGCTGCCAGGGCACTCAGGATGTGGTTGAGGGCGTCAATTTTGCACGCACTCACCACCTTTTGTTGGCCGTAAAAGGCGGCGGCCACAATGTGGCAGGCAATGCCGTTTGCGATGGCGGCCTGATGCTCGATCTATCGCCGATGCGCCATGTTCAGGTGGAACCGGCAAAGAAGATTGTGCGCGCAGAAGCCGGCTGTCTGTTAAGCGATATCGACAAGGAAACCCAGTTGCACAGCCTGGCTGTATCGGGCGGCATCGTGTCTCACACCGGCGTGGCCGGCCTGACCCTGGGCGGCGGTTTCGGCTGGATCAGCCGTAAGCACGGCCTGTCGATCGATAACCTGCTTTCAGCAGAAGTGGTCACCGCGGACGGCACCGTACTCACCGCCAGCAGCACCGAAAATCCGGACTTGTTTTGGGGACTGCGGGGCGGCGGCGGGAATTTTGGTGTGGTGACCTCCTTCGAATTCAAGTGTGCAAAACTTGGGCCGGAGGTATTCTCAGGACTTATTATCCAACGTTTCGAAGATGCCAAAGCTTACATGCAGTTTCATGCCGAGTATGTGCGAACGCTCCCGGATGAAATGACCGTTTGGATGGTGGTTCGGCCGGCACCGCCGCTTCCGTTTCTGGACCAGAGTGTCCACGGAAGATTGGTGATTGTGGTCGCATTCGTCTATCTTGGCGACCGGGAAAAAGGCGAGAAATTGATTCAACCCATACGTGAATTCGGCAAACCGCATGGCGAGGCCATAGGGATGAATCCCTGGACCGCCTGGCAGTCCGGTTTCGATGCTCTGAATTCCCATGGCGCTCGAAACTACTGGAAGTCGCATCACCTGAAAGAGTTATCCAGTGCTTGCATCGACAAGGTCATCGAATTCGCTCAAAAAATTCCGAGTCCGAACTGCGAAGTCTTCATCCCGCACATGGAGGGCGCCCCGGCCCGCGTCCCGGAAGACGCCACCGCCTACGCGTTCCGCGCAACCCCTTTTGTCCTGAACATTCACACCCGTTGGGACAACGCGGGTGATGACGATCGCTGCACGGCCTGGGCCAGTGACTTTTTCAGTACAACCAGGCAGTTCGCCAACGGTGTTTATGTGAACTTCTTGAGTGATGAAGGTGAGGAACGGGTAAAACAGGCCTACACCCAGGCGACCTGGGACCGGCTTGTGGAGTTGAAAAACAAATACGATCCGGAGAATCTTTTCCGAATGAATCAAAATATCAAACCCTCGGTTTGAATGACTGATACACAACTTCATTAACTTAATCCATCATATATTCATCAAATAAACAAGGAGTTTCCCATGTTTCGTTTTAATTATCTTGTGGTCGGTTTATTGCTGTTTTTTTCTATCCAATCCGCATTTGCTCAGGCGAAGAATCAACCCCTCAGCGGGCAGAGCTTTAGTGGAGAGATTACCATCAATGCGACTCCCGATCGCGTTTGGGAGGTCTTGACAGATGTCGCCCAGCTTACAGAAATACTGGGTTATGAATATATGGGCGGAGCCAGGAAATTCGCCGATGTTGGTAATAGAGCTGCAGTGAAAGCCTGGGGAGATCCCGGTGGCTTCATGTTGGTGCGGGCCGATCAAAACAAGGAGTTGCGATTCAATCTGGATCCGGAGAACGGCTCCTACATCTGCAACTGCCGCTGGGTACTGTCGAAGTCCGGCAACGGCACCAGGGTCTGGTTTGAAGAACGTTACACCGAATCGGGTCCACAATCGAAGGAAGACCTTGAAGCGCAGGTGCAGGACACCAATGAAAAGTTTAAGCGGTTGAAGATGAAAGCAGAGAAGAAATAATCAGCTGATGTGCTAAACTGGAGAAGATACATGGAATCAATTAAAGTTCAAATAAAGGTGGCAGCCGTTCAGGCTGCCCCGGTATTTATCGACAAGAAAAAAACGGTAGATAAAGCCTGTTTGCTCATATCAGAAGCCGCCCGCAATGGTGCCAGGCTGGTAGTTTTCCCGGAAGTCTTTATTTCGGGTTATCCGGATTGGGTTTGGGTGGTGCCCAATTATAAAGGAGCGCTCCTGAATGAATTGTATTTTGAACTCCTGGAAAACGCGGTGACCATTCCCGACCAAACTACAGAGCAACTTTGCCAGGCCACGAAGGAGGCTGGTATTACACTGGCCATGGGGATTCACGAACGGAATTCTGAAGCAAGCAACGCCAGTCTGTACAATACCTTGCTCTACATCGATTCGGATGGCGAAATCCTTGGTAAACATCGCAAACTGATACCCACCGGCGGAGAGCGCTTGATCTGGGCTGGCGGCAACGGCCATACCATGAACGCCATCGATACCCCGATCGGCAAAGTAGGGGGACTTATTTGTTGGGAGAACTATATGCCCCTGGCGCGGCAGGCAATGTACGAACAGGGAGTTCAAATACATGTAGCGCCCACATGGGACTCAAGCGAAAACTGGCTTCAAAGTCTGAGACACATCGCCCGTGAAGGGGGCATGTTTGTCATCGGCTGCTGTACCGCGATTCGCATGAGCGAAATTCCAGATAGTTACGAATTTAAAATATTCTACCCGGAAGGAAAGGACTGGATCAATCCCGGCAACAGTTGCATTATCGATCCCAAAGGAAATTTTATAGCTGGCCCAGTGCAAGCCAGTGAAGAAATTCTCTACGCTGACCTCGATTATAAACTCATCGCCACCTCCAAGCGGATGTTCGATGTTGCCGGACATTATGCCCGACCGGATGTATTCCGCTTTTCGGTAAACAAATAGGCGGTTCCGGCAAATAATGGCGCAGCTGAAACCATTCTTTCTCTTAAACCATGGGTGATTCAAATGAAGGAGAATTCTATGTGCACGCGCGACCCCCATCGTTTTTCAAATCAAATTGACGACACGACCACACAGCATTTGATCGACCGCCTGGAAAGTCGGGCCAAAGATGGTGTGTTCACTAATTTGTTTGACCAGTACATAACGAAAATGAAATTTCCTGAGGAAGGGCAGATTTTAGAAATCGGTGGTGCGAGTTATTTCAAGTCGTTTGCAGAGGCTTATACCCCGTTAGTGGTTAGTGGTCAGCGGTGGGCTGTTACTGCAGGCAGACGTAGACAATTGGTTCAGCAGGCAGAACGCTGCGATGAACGAGGGTACGTTCTTCGCCTCGTGCAATTACTACACCTACCTATCACGCCGGATTTGAAAGGAGATTTTCTTGACGTGCCGGTGGAGGCCGCGAAGAAATCCTATACGCCGCCATCGATTTCAAGCTACTTGCTGCCGCCAGGAGGATGTTCGATGTTACCGGGCATTGTGCCAGACCGGATGTCTTCAGGGTCTCCTTCACCAAATAGTCAAATGCGATGGCTATAAGGTGCGATTCTCTAATGGGCCGCTTGTGTTTGTAAGCAATCAGACTCTCTGTATTCTAATTATTGCACCGATTTTTCGGATAAAATTGACGGTTCCATTTTCATTGTTGTCGTACATCATCTTCACACAAAACGTGACTTAGCAGATAATCTCCGCAACCTGATGTCACCCACCTAATTAAGCCACTGGCAAACCAGTCACTAAAAAGCCGCCGTTCTCGAGATATTTGCAAGCAAACAGCACGGCGTGATGTCCCACTGCCGTGGTGACGCTATGCGGTTTGTGACCCGCCAGATACGCCATCGCGCCTGTTTCAGCGCCACTTTTACCCGTTGAGCAAAAGCATGAATGCTGGAGGCATTGCCGAACACCTGGCTAAAATACGGCAGCATGGCTTGCACCACTTTGGCATCTACCGGCGTGGTGGCAGCATGGTCGAGATAAATTCGCTCGGGTTTGGTTTTAGAACACATGAGTTTACGTTGACTTCCTCTAAAATTGACACCAAATATACGGTTAATAATCTAATTTTTCAAGGAAAAGATCAGACGGCTTTCGCATTGATTCATAATAAAATTAAAAATTTTTCCTAATACTCTAAATCATTTTCAATTTAATCACTTTACCATATATTTTTATTGTTAGATGATTCCAAATACAGGGCAGTCAGGTGCACCGCAAAAATTTCAAAGCGCTTGACTTTTTCCAGCTTTTTTTTAAATTTCTCTAAGCTGATCAGAGTACACCCCGCTTTTCCCCTGGATGATTTTCAGTGGCACCAAAGACGGATATCATTACAATTTACAGCTTATACTGTTAAAAGATAAATAAATTGTCGGATATCATGACATTTGGTATGTTATCCGGATCAGTAGACTTATATGTTA
>JBHHXN010000013.1:0-66195 GCA_046757025.1 bacterium | reverse complement strand
CCACCGCCTGTCACGGCACCGAAGCCGCCAGGAAAGCAGCCGTGGTGGCGGCCAAAGTGATCGCCGCCACCGGAGTCGATCTTTTCACCGACAAAAAGCTCATCCAGCAAGCAAAATCGTTTTTCCTCGAAGTTAGCGGCGGCAAACCGTACGTATCTCCTTTATTGGAGCAAACCACCGCCAAGTAGGGATTCAGAACAAACGCGTCATTTTAACTTTTCTTTTACCAAACACTACGAGGTCATCATGAAACGATACCACTTTTTAGCACGACCGTGGTTTGTTTTAACAATTCTGCTTGTCAGTTTCTCAATTAGTAATGGGCAACAGAAGAAACCGCTGGACCATGACGTTTATGAGTTCTGGAACAAGCTCAAACAGAACGATCTTTCCGAGAACGGGCAATGGATGGTTTACTCCTTCGGCCCGGAGGACAAAGACGAAACCCTGGAAATTAAAAGTACAAGCGGTGAAAAATCGTTCAGATTTGAGCGAGGCAGCGGTGCCGCGTTTTCCAATGATTCCCACTTTGCGGCGTTTCTGATCAAAGCCCATAAAGATTCTGTGAAAAAGGCCAAACGGGACAAAAAGAAACCGGACCAAATGCCCAAAGACTCCCTGGGGATTCTCGATTTAAATACCTCCGATGTCGTGAAAATTCCCCGGGTAAAATCGTTCAAAATGCCCAAAGAAGGCGCAGGCTGGCTGGCTTACCTTCTGGAAAAATCCGAATCGAAAAAAGACACCTCGAAAACAGCAGAAAATAAAGAGGCTAAAAAACCGGCCAAAAAAGACAAAAAAAGTAAAAAAACGCGCAAAAAAGTCGGCACAGATCTGGTACTGCGAAATCTTGCCAGCGGAGAAGAGCAGCGATTTGAGCACGTGCTTTCCTACTTATTTTCAGAAAACGGTCGCTGGCTGGTATTCACCACCGCCAACAAGGACAGCAGCGCTGACGGCATCTTTGCCGTGGAAACCAGAAGTGGCCGTCAGTATACTATTTTATCTGGCAAAGGCGATTACAAGCAAGCCGCTATGGATGAAGCTGGCGGTCAAGTGGCCTTTCTTTCAAACAAAGATCATATCGGTGACGAGCAGCCGGAATTCACGCTCTACCATTGGCGCACAGGAGCCTCGGCGCCCAAAGCGCTGGCCAAAAGCGGTACCCCCGATTTGCCAGACGGCTGGTGGGTGAGCGAGCACGGTAAAGTTGAATTTTCACAAAATGGCAGTCGCTTGCTTTTTGGCAGCGCGCCCAGGCCGGAGCTGGAGCCAGAAGACGAGGAAACCGAAGATGAAAAAGTGAAAGTGGATATCTGGAACTGGAAGGATCCCTATTTGCAGCCCATGCAGTTGAAACAGGTCAAGCAAGAACGCAAACGCAGTTACTTGGCCGTGGTGCATCTACGAAACGGCAAGGTCGTGCAATTAGCCACTCAAGAAATTCCTGATGTCCAGATGGGAGATGAAGGCACCGCCGATGTGGCTTTAGGTATTTCAAACCTGCCCTACCGGCAGCTCATTTCCTGGGACTTTCCACGTTACAACGATGTTTACCTCATCGATGTGGCCACGGGAAAAAGCCGTCTGATTGCAAAAAAATTGCAGGCGCGGGCACAATTATCTCCAAAGGGGAAATACGTCACCTGGTGGAATCGCGATGAGCTCGCCTGGTATGCTTTGAATGTCAAGAGGGCGACCCCGGTCAATTTAACCGTACTCGTTCCGCATCCGCTGTTTAACGAACTGCATGACTGGCCCTATCGACCCAATCCTTACGGCAGCGCTGGCTGGACAGAAAACGACGAATTATTTCTCATTTATGACCGGTTCGATATCTGGGCGGTGAATCCGACTGGGAAGCGCACTCCGCGCAACCTCACGGAAGGCGTGGGCCGGCGAGACACGTTGCGCTTCCGCTACCTCAAACTCGACCCGGAGGAAAGGGCGATCAAACCCGACCAGACCATGCTGTTTTCAGCCTTTCATGAGCGTTCCAAAGCCGGCGGTTTCTTTCACGACCGCGTTCGAAGTCATGACAAACCGGTCAAACTTGTTTTGGAGGACCGCCGATTTTCCCGACCGAAAAAAGCCAAAAATGCCGCGGTGCTGCTCTACACCCGCTCCAGTTTTGCTGAATTTCCCGATCTGTGGGTGAGCGATTTCGACTTACGCAATCCCCGCAAAATGACGCTCATGAATCCGCAACAGGCGGAATATCTCTGGGGTACGGCCGAGCTCATGGAGTGGACGTCACTGGACGGCGTACCGCTGCAGGGTCTTTTAATCAAACCGGAAAATTTCGATCCGCAAAACAAATATCCGATGATGGTGTATTTTTACGAACGCAATTCTCACAATTTGCACCGCCACTGGACACCCGAAGCCAACCGTTCCATCATCAACTTTTCGTTTTACGCCAGCCGCGGCTATGTGGTGTTTGTGCCGGATATTCCGTACAAAGTGGGTTACCCGGGGGAAAGCGCCCTGAACGCGGTACTGCCCGGCGTCACCCATTTGATCAAGCTGGGTTTTGTGGATGAAAAAAATATCGGGGTGCAGGGGCACAGCTGGGGCGGCTACCAGATCGCTTACATGGTCACGCAGACCAACATTTTCAAAGCGGCGGAAGCCGGCGCACCGGTTTCGAATATGATCAGCGCTTACGGCGGCATTCGCTGGGGTTCGGGCATGAGCCGCATGTTTCAATACGAACGCACCCAAAGCCGCATCGGCGGTTCGCTGTGGGAAGTCCCCATGCGCTACATCGAAAACTCGCCCATCTTCTGGGTGGACAAGGTGGAAACGCCGCTGCTGATCATGCACAACGATCACGACACAGCCGTTCCGTGGTACCAGGGCATTGAATTATTTGTGGCGCTGCGGCGACTGGGCAAACCGGTCTGGCTTATCAATTACAACGACGAACCGCACTGGCCGACGAAATTTCACAACAAAAAAGACTGGACCATACGCATGCAGCAATTTTTTGATCACTATTTGAAAGGCGCGCCCGAACCGGTCTGGATGTGCGAAGGCGTACCTGCCACCCAAAAAGGTAAAACCCTGGGGCTGGAAACCAGCACCAATGGCACGAATCGCTAACTGCGGAGCTACCAGAGGGCTTTGAGAACGGCCATGAGTTGGCTGCTAAAAACCTGGCATTTGCTGAAAAAAATTATATCATTTTCATGCTGAATGCGCACAACGGCTGAATATGAATACGCATTTCGTGCCATTTTAAAAGACCGTTGAAAACACAAATGAACCATCCATTTGAAAAGATATCTCGAAACATCGTCAGCCTTTTGATAGGTATGCTGTTCCTTTTTCCGGCGCTCCTGCATACCAAAGTGTTGCGCGTGGAAGTGAGGTCGCGGAAGCCGGTTCTGCATGGCAAAAGTTATGACATGTTTGGATTTTACGAGCTATTACAAGGCAAAATTTATTTCGGCTTTGATCCGGCCAATCCCATGAATGCCCGCATCGTGGATCTCGATTTGGCCCCCCGCAACCAGGACGGCCTGGTGGAAGCATGGGCTAATTTTGTGGTACTCCAGCCAGTCGAGTCATCCAAAAGCCGTGGCGTGGCGCTGGTGGAAGTCAGCAATCGCGGCGGTAAATTTTCCTTGCGCTATTTCAACCGGGCAAGAAGTCGCACCCTGAATGCAAACGAACCGGCCGATTTTGGCAACGAACTGCTCATGCGTCAGGGGCTGACAGTGATCTGGGTGGGCTGGCAGTTCGATGTGCCGCAACGGGAGGGCGTACTCCGTTTACACGTACCGAGAGCGAAAAATTTGGACGGCTCCCCAATTTATGGTCTGGTGCGCAGCGACTGGACTCTCGATCACGCCGCGAAAACTTTGCGGATCAGCCATCGCAACCATCTGCCGTACCCGGTGGTGGACCCCGATTATCCAGAGAACGTGCTGACGGTACGAGACGGTCGTGATGAGCCACGACGATTGATTTCGCGGGAAAACTGGCAATTTGCACGCGAAGAAGATGGCAAAGTCCAGCCAGACAGTACGCACATTTACATGGCGTCCGGATTTACAGTCGGCAAAATTTACGAGTTGGTCTATCGCGCAAAAGATCCGGCCGTGGTGGGATTGGGTCTGGCAGCCATCCGGGATATCATCGCCTACGCCAAATACGATGAGAAGTGCCCTTTTCCGGTAAAGTATGGCATCGCGGTCGGGGTGTCGCAAACCGGACGCTTTCTGCGGCACTTCTTGTACCAGGGTTTTAACACGGATGAAGCCGGCCGGCAAGCCTACGACGGATCCATGATCATCACCGCGGGCGCCGGGCGCGGAAGTTTCAATCACCGCTTTGCACAACCTTCGCGCGACGCCCATCGCTATTCGGCGTTCTTTTACCCAACGGACCTTTTCCCGTTTGCCAGTCGCATTCAGCAGGATGCTGAAACCGAACGCTCGGACGGTTTGCTGGCGCACCTGCACAATCCGCAGCATGCGCCGAAGATTTTTTACATCAACACCGGCTATGAGGACTGGGGACGCGCCGCCTCGCTCATTCATACCACACCCGACGGCCGCCTGGACGTGCCGCCTCTGCCAAACGAACGCATCTACCATCTGGCCAGCGGGCAACATTTTGTGGGGCGTTTTCCACCGCGTGTTCGCGATGGCTTACCGGACGCCGAAGTTTTCCGCGGCAATCCACTGGACTTCAGTGTGAATTACCGTGCCCTGCTGGTACGGCTGGTTGAGTGGCTTGAGAAAGAAGTCGAGCCGCCGGCAAGCGCCATGCCGCTTATAAGCGACCAAAGTCTGGTTAATTCAGCAAACGTGGATTTTCCGGAAATTCCAGATCTGTCGTTCCCAAAAGTGATTCATGTGGCATATCGGGCTGACTACGGTCCGCGCTGGCTGCACGGCATCGTCGATTATCAGCCGCCGAGATTGGGTAAACCTTTCCCCTCTTTGGTTTCACAAGTGGATGATTTGGGCAACGAAATCGCCGGTGTGCGCAACGTGGAAATACGCGTACCCCTGGCGACTTACTTCCCCTGGAATCTGCGGACAGGATTCAAAGGCGGCAACGGTGAGCTGAGGGATTTCATCGGAACCTTCGCTCCCCTTCCACGTACCGATGTAGAAAAAGCCCGGCGCAGTGATCCGCGTCCGAGCATCGCATCGCTTTATTCCAACAAAAGCGCTTACTTGAAGCGTGTAAAAGAAGCGGCAGCCCGGCTTGTAGTAGAAGGATTCCTGCTCGCAGAAGATTTATCCTATGTATTCGAACGCGCTGACAAATTGTGGGAGTGGTTGTACTCAAAAGAAAACTGATCGAATCAACTGGGGTGGCAAAGTGAAGACGCCGGATTGGCAGCGGTTTGAAAATAGAAAACAGAAGATGAACTCGGCATGTTTTCACGATAAAAGTGAGTCGGGTATTAACCGCCTTTCTACGGATGTTAAATGAAAGTTTCGGCATTTTTGACATCTAAAAACAACACAGGAAAATTAGACACTCATAAAAATTCACAAATATTTGCTCAGGACAAACTCGAAATCAAGCAGGTCTCCCTCATAACAAAATTATTCAAATTTAACATGTTTTCGCTTGACAATAGAAACGCATTTAGTTACCTTTTTTAAATAATAATTGCAATAGCTAAATATGAGGTTATTATTGCCAAAATGGTATGAAAATCAAAAAAGGAAGGAGATAAAAGCAAGCTAACATATCAAACCAATATGAGCGGGTTTCCCCATACGTTTTATTTTTAAGTATCTTCATTCAACGGTTAGAGCAGTCAAATTTGTTCCGCACTGTCGAACCTGCATACGATTTTTGAAGATCTTTCACACACCCATTGAACCGTCAAGTGCTACAAATGCAAAATGAGCGCAGTGCACTGGAAAATCTGGTTTTGAATTAACCATCAAAGATACCCACAGTACTCAAAATCAAAGGGTTCAATTATGCCTGATAATCCACAAAAAAACAACCGTATCGCCGAGCTTTTGAAATCCAGACAGAAAGAAATACTGAAAATCTGGCAGGAGAAAATTCGCTCTCAATCGGACCAACGGTTATTTGAACTGATCACGGAACAACAGCTCAAAAGAGAAACTTCAAAACTGCTGCAAGCCCTCATCATGGCTTTTGCATCCGGGGATTTTGAAGATATCGAACGCAAAGAATTTTCAAAGACGCTATCTCTTTTGCGCGAAATCAGTCAATCACACGCAGCAGCCGGTTGCTCTCCATCCGAAACCGCCATCTACGTGTTTTCTTTAAAAAATGCCTTATTGGAATTTTTACAGGATGAATTTGGTAGGAATCCATCTCTCCTCAACAATCAAATAATACAAATAAATAACCTCATGGATAAGCTCGGACTTTTCACTTTCGAGTCGTATTCCCGGATTCGTGAACAGCTCATCGAAGAACAAAGTCGCTCCCTGCTTGAGCTTTCAACCCCGGTCGTCCAACTGTGGGATGATATCGTCTTGATGCCGCTCATCGGGGTTATCGACACGCACCGCGCCCAGCACATCATGGAGACCCTGCTTGCTGGAATTGTTGATTACCAGGCGCAAGTCGTGATTCTCGACATTACCGGCGTACCGGTAATTGACACGCGCGTGGCACAACATCTCATCAAAACCATTTCAGCGGCCAAAATGCTGGGTACCGAAGTTATCATTACCGGCATCAGCACGGAAAGCGCCCAGACATTAGCCAAATTAGGGATTGACCTCAGCAACATCAACACACGCGGTAGTCTGCGCGGAGGGGTTGCCGCAGCATTTGCTTTCATTGATGCACAACTCCCCAATAAAAAGGAGGGCATGAAATGAAAGTGCCGATTCTAAAACTCCATGACGTGCTCCTAACCTCGATTCAGATCGATTTGACTGATCAGGAGGCCTCGGAATTTCAATCGGACGTCTTGCGCAAAGTGAAAGAAACCGAAACCAAAGGTATTGTGATCGATATTACGGCATTGGACGTGGTGGATTCCTACATGGCTAAAGTTTTGAACGATACCGCCAATATGGTTCGCCTGCTTGGTGCCGAGGTTGTGGTCACGGGTATGCAGCCCAATGTCGCCCTCGCACTCACCGAAATGGGCCGGGAGTTGGTTGGCGTCAAAACCGCACTCAATTTAGAGCTGGGACTCAAAAAGATTCATGAGCTGATCGCGGCGCAACAAAGGGGGGACGGCGATGAATAAGCAAAAAATTGCCATCAAGGTGGAAAAAGATATTATTCTGGCCAGAAAGGCCGGCCGGGAGATGTTGAGACTACTTGGTTTTGGTACGGCTGATCAGACTCGATTTGCCACCGCCATTTCTGAGTTAGCGCGCAACATAATCCAATATGCCGGGGACGGTAGTTGCACTATCAGCGACATTTCCAACGGCAAGGAAGTGGGGGTTGAGGTAGTTTTTCAAGATAATGGCCCCGGCATAGCGGATATCGATTTGGCCATGCACTATGGCTACAGCACAGGTAAAGGCATCGGCGGCGGTTTACCCGGCGCTAAACGATTGGTGGACAAATTCGATATTCAATCCGAACCCAGAAACACCGTGGTGACCATACAAATGAAACGTTAAACAGACTTTGCTAAAAATTCATGAACTGCAACACATCGAAAATAATTACCATACCCATTTCTCACGAACACCAAATTCAAAGCGCTTTGCACGCCGCTCTGAAAATGGCAGGTGAAATGGGTTTCTCGGAAACTTGGGCTTTTTATGTTGCAACCAGCGTCTCCGAGCTGGCAAGCAACCTCATTTTTCATGCGACAAACGGCGGACAGATAACCATGACAGCGGTCGAACGGCCAGGCGCCATCGGCATGGAATTGACTGCAGAAGATACCGGGCCGGGAATACCGGACCTTGAGCTGGCATTACAAGATAACTTCTCCACAAATGGCGGACTTGGAAGCGGACTACCAGGCGTTAACCGGTTAATGGATGAGTTTGAAATCACCTCCCAGCCTGGCCTGGGAACTCGAGTTGTAGTGAGAAAATGGAAGAAGTGCAGGTAGCGATCTCGAAAAAATCCCGTTATGCGGCAGCGTATTGCGGTGACCAATGTGCCTACTGGCAAAACGGGCAGAAAACCTTCCTGTGCATAGCGGATGGCCTTGGCCACGGCAGGAACGCTCAAATTGCCGCTTACACGGCCATTGAATTCATAGGCGAACATCTTCATAAACCGCTTACCAACTTGTTTGCGGATTGCAATGAAATCCTTCGTCACACGCACGGTGTGGTCATGGCTGTAGCCATCATCGACGAGAAAACCGGGGTGCTCACATATGCGGGCATCGGGAATATCCGGGCGATGGTGGCAGGAACTCAGGTAATTCGGCTGAGTAACCGTTATGGCATCATAGGCGCCGGCTACAAAACTTTGTCAACAGAATCGGTTAAACTGACGCCCGGTGACCTAGTGATTCTGACCACAGACGGCATCCGGGAAATGCTGGAAATCTCAAATTATAAAACAACTCTGCTGCAAAATATTGATAATTTAGCCGACACTATCATCAAAGAGTGGAGCAATCCACAGGATGACGCGGCGGTTATGATTTACCAAAGGAGATGATTTGATGGATGAATCACTTCAAACAGAATACTATCAAATATTGAAAAGTTACGTTTCACATCCAGAGGAAACGCATCTGGCTTCTGCTGGAAAGTTAGGAAAGACGCTTGTTCAAAACCAAATCCCCCATGAAAATATCGTGGAGCTGCATGAGAAAGCTCTGTCGCGTTTGGTACACGAGCTCCCTCCTGCCAGATTGCCGGAAATCTTGCAGCATATTTCATCCCCGCTGATGGAGCTGTTTATATCATACGATATGGCTTTTCAGGAACGGTTACATAAACACCTGCAGGCGGAAAAAGCGTTGCGGGAATCGGAAGAAAAGTTTCGCACGCTTTTTGAAAAATCAAAAGACGCCATTTTTATCAGCTCGCCCGACGGCAAAATCCTCGACATCAATACAGCAGGTGTGGAGCTATTTGGATTTCCCTCCCGGGAAGAGCTGCTCAACGCCAATATTTATCAGGATCTTTACGTTTCCTCCCATGACAGCCAATTGTTCAAACAGATCCTGGAGCAACAAGGATTTGTCAAAGATTTTGAGCTGCAGCTTAATACAAAGAACGGAGAAAAACTCACCGTTTTGAAAACTGCCACCACCCTGCGGGACAGCAACAATAACATCAAGGCCATCCATGGAATTATTCGAGACATCACGGAAAATAAGAAGCTACAAGAACAGTTGCTGCATGCACAAAAAATGGAGACCATTGGCATCCTGGCCGGTGGTATCGCACACGATTTTAATAACATACTCACCACCATTCTAGGCAACGCTGAATTTGGACTCAGCGATCTCCAGCATGGTCAGATTGGGTACGAACATTTTGTTCAAATCAAAAAAGCGGCCAATAAAGCCAGCGATTTAACCAACCAGCTTTTGAGCTTTAGTCGGCAGCAGGTACTAAAGAAAAACTATCTCAATGTAAATCATACCATCGACGACCTGCTAAAAATGCTGCGCCGCATTCTCGGAGAAGATATTGAACTGTTTGTTTCACTGCCTGAAAAATCCACCCTCATTTACGCCGACCCAGGTCAAATACAGCAGATCCTGATGAATTTGTTTGTAAACGCACGCGATGCCATGCAGCATGGGGGCAAATTGCAATTAAAAGTTTCCAACGTCATCCGTGCCGAATCCATGAGCAAAAATGCCGTTAACGGGAATAGCAAATATGTTCAAATTTTGGTTTCAGATAACGGTATCGGCATCGAGAAAAAAAACCTGTCGCAAATCTTCGATCCTTTTTTCACCACTAAAGAAGTCGGAAAGGGTACCGGTCTGGGTCTGGCGGTGGTTTACGGCATCGTAAAACAGCACGATGGATTCATCGAAGTCGAAAGCGAGGTCGGCCGCGGGACCACTTTTCGTGTAATGCTGCCGTCGGTCAATAAACCCACAGTTAAAACCAAAGCGCGCCCGAGTCACGGACAAATTCATGGTAATGGTGAAACCATTTTATTGATCGAAGACGATGAAACCGTCAGGAATGTAACGGCCCGAATCTTGAACAGCCTGAGCTACAAAGTGATCACGGCCAGCAACGGCAAAGAAGCCTGTGAGCTGCTGCGAGCAGATCAGGGTAAAATCCATCTCGTCATTCTGGATGTGGTGATGCCGGGCGAAAACGGACCGGATATATACCGACAATTAAACAAAATCAATCCCAATTTGCCAGTGCTATTTGTAACCGGTTATGATATCGAAGCAAAACTCGTGGACTATAGATTATTCTCAATCAGAAAAAATGTTGAAGTCTTGCAGAAGCCTTACACGAAAGAGTCACTAGGTCAGTCGATTCAAAAGTTGTTGAGACCCTCGCAATAAAAACTGCCTCCATACAAATATCTTACCTGAAACGAAATGGACCAGTTGATCCGGCTGCGATTCCAAAAGCGCTAAGAAATGGTGCATTCAAAAACAGCAAGATACCCTGCACGGCACACACAACATCTTTTGGGATTGAATATGGCTAAATTACCCGATCATTTTTACTGCCGATCAAAGATTTCATTTTGCTTTTTTTATCAAGGAATTCTGACATTCTCCAAATTCCGGAATAATTTGTCCCACGAAGCTGTTAAAAAATAGGGAATATTGTCACCATTCAAAACCCAATATTCCAGTCAAGCCAATAAAATCACCTATACTACAAGAGAGCGGCTACGTATCGTTATCCAGTTAACTCTGTCTTCATTCTGGGCACAAACCCGGATTCTTTGCTCATCTCCACGGGTGCGGATGTGCTAAAAATCTCTTAGCCGGTTCGCAAGATGTTTCGTGCTGCTCCTTCCGATGAGATGCTCAGCATGACGATTTAGACCGATCAGTTACTTTCAAATTAAATTGAGTGGAGGATAAGAACATGGAAATGCCAAAACCCACAGAGGCACATAAAATATTAGAAAGGTTTGTCGGAACCTGGCAGGGCGAAGAAAAAATGTATCCTTCTCCTTGGCATCCCAGCGGCGGTGTGGCGCAGGCAAAAATTAAAAATCGCCTCTCGGTTGATGGCTTTGTCGTAGTGCAGGACTATGAGCAAGCCCGCGACGGCAAAGTCAACTTTTGGGGGCACGGCGTTTTTAGCTGGGACTCCGCTCAAAATAGCTACCTCCTGCACTGGTGGGACTCCATGGGCATGCCTGTAAATGTTTTCAAGGGTCAATTTGAAAAAGACACACTCACCATGACTCAGGAAGGTCCCCAAGGCAGGAGCCGGGGCACCTTCAAGCTCATCGGCGACGATCGCTACACCTTCAAAATGGACGTTTCCGGGGATGGCGAACAGTGGCAGACGTTTATGGAAGGGGATTATGCGCGCAAGCCGTAATGTGGACGTGAGTAGTCAAGGAATTAAGAGCACTCAAGTTTGCTATTTAATAAAAGCATTGAGACACCACAAAACCAACCCAAATCTCAAGGGACCTTCGTCCAGTCCACGCGTTGTGATATTTTTAAGTCGCGAGTCGGCATTTCGATATATCATTACTTTTGAGTTTTTGGGTACTCATAAAACGAGTTGAATCCTTTTCTTTTCAGTTTTGTTTTTAATTTTTTGTGGCCAGTTAGTAAGAAACCGTCAGGTTCAACAGTGAGAGCAACAATCAGGGTGTCGGTTTCATCAAGGTCTTTGTTCTCGTTAGTGTCCTCACAAATAGTACGATCTTTATATTTTAATTTAAAACATTGTACTTGGATTATTCACAAACCAGGATTTTACGCTCAAAATCGAAAACCTGAGTTTTGAAAAGCACGGTCGGTGTTCACGCTTCAGCGTGTCCTGGCAGCCTAAAGGCTGAACACCCAACAGGTTCGCTCTCTTTTGTATGAATAATTCAGGTGTATAAATTTAATTCCTGAGTTCCCAAAGGGCTTATATTTTTAATGGTCGCGGATCGTAACTATTCAGCCGCTTGCATATCGCAAAAAATAAATCAAGGCAAAATAATTTTATGGCAAAATGATTGACTGGGAAAACCATGTCAATAACTCATGGCGTCGAAGTCAAATCCATGCGTATGACGATTTTCGTTTACATGATTACCCAATCATGGAGTTGGCCTTCTCGATTCATCGGGAACTGGGTAGATTTTGGAAGGCAAACACCAGAGAAACGTTATGCCCATACCTTTGATGGTTCAGGATGGCTAGAGCGAGACAAAGATAGCATGTGGCTCAAACAACGGATGACAAATCTTGTAAAAGATTTGGGGCCTTTCCTGGAAACAGCTTGTTTTATTAGGCAGTTTATCATTTTCGCGATGGTGTTGAGAACGTAGTCAAGAAAATTGCAATCAGACATGACTCAAATATTTCTGGCAGGCAAAAAGTTCCCATGATCACTTCAAAGGTCTCATTTAAGGTTTCATCCATTACGACAAGCGAAACATTTTAAGAACAAGTCTTGACCGGTTTATTCGGTTCGCTTCGTGAATGGTGATGAAATGGAGCACTTGTGACCAGGGTAGAATCCTCTTCAAAACGATGCTTCCTTAGCTGAGATTGTAAATCATTTTGCCATAAAAAAATTTTGCTTTCAGAGCTGAATAGTTAAAAAATTATTTGCGATACCTGAATAATTATATTGAGATTTACGAAAAAAAATCTTATTATTGCATTCGATAAAAGTACCACTAAATAGACCGAAAGAAAAACTAAATACTTTTTAATCAGAATTTTGTTTTTTGATGGAAAATCCCAAAGACGCAAGCTAAAATGTGAGGAAAAGTGAAAACATGCCCGCAAACGAATCCACTCCGGTGCCAAATTTTATTCGCAACATCATTGCCGAAGATTTGAAAAACAACCCAAATGATGGTCGAGTACACACGCGCTTTCCGCCGGAGCCCAACGGCTATTTGCACATCGGCCACGCCAAATCCATCTGTCTTAATTTCGGTTTGGCGGCGGAATTTGGCGGTCGCTGCAATCTGCGATTTGACGACACCAATCCCACCAAAGAAGAAGCAGAGTATGTGAAGTCGATTAAAGAAGATGTGAAGTGGCTGGGGTTCGACTGGGACGACCGTCTGTACTACGCTTCGGATTATTTTGACCAGCTTTATGATTATGCGGTCAAGCTCATCAAAAAAGGCAAAGCTTACGTGGACGATTTGAATGCAGAGCAAATTCGCGAATACCGCGGCACCTTGACCCAACCGGGCAAAAACAGCCCCTACCGGGATCGCAGCGTGGAAGAAAATCTCGATCTGTTCGAGCGCATGCGCGCGGGTGAATTTGAGGACGGCTCGCGGGTGCTGCGGGCCAAAATCGACATGGCTTCCGGAAACCTGAACATGCGCGACCCGGTGATGTACCGCATTCTGCATGCCCGCCACCATCGCACCGGCGATAAGTGGTGCATCTACCCCATGTACGACTGGGCGCACGGTCAATCCGATTCCATCGAAGGCATTACCCACTCCATTTGCACACTCGAATTTGAAGATCATCGTCCGCTGTACGACTGGTTCCTGGATGAGCTGGAGATCTTTCATCCACAGCAAATCGAGTTTGCCCGACTGAACCTCAGCTACACGGTGATGAGCAAGCGCAAGCTGCTGCAGTTGGTGACGGAAGGGCGCGTCAGCGGCTGGGATGATCCGCGCATGCCAACGATTTCGGGACTGCGGCGGCGGGGTTACACGCCGGCGGCCATCCGCAATTTTTGTGAGTTGATCGGCGTGGCCAAACGCGACAGCATGGTGGATGTGGCATTGCTCGAGCACTGCCTGCGCGAAGATCTGAACAAACATACGGCAAGAGTCATGGGCGTGCTGCGTCCTCTGAAAGTCATCATCGACAATTACCCGGAGGATCAAGTGGAAGAAATGGAAGCCATCAATAATCCAGAAGACCCGAAGATGGGCAAGCGCAAAGTACCTTTTTCACGCACACTTTACATCGAACAGGATGACTTTCGCGAAGATCCGCCCAAAAAGTTTTTTCGTCTGGCTCCGGGCCGTGAGGTACGGTTGCGGTATGCCTACTATATTAAATGCGAAAGTTTTGTGAAAGATGAGAAGACGGGCGAAGTAATGGAGCTGCACTGTACTTACGATCCCGCCTCCCGCGGCGGCTGGTCGCCGGACGGCCGCAAAGTGAAAGGCACTTTGCACTGGGTTTCTGCCGCACACGCGCTGGAGGCCGAGGTGCGGTTGTACGACCGGCTTTTCACCAAAGCCGATCCCGACAATGACAAAGACAGCGGCGATTTTAAGAGCTGCCTGAATCCAGAATCGCTGGTCACACTGAAAAATTGCAAAGTGGAACCATCGCTGGCAAGTACGAAACCGGGAGCTCGCTTTCAGTTCGAAAGAAAAGGCTACTTTTGTGTGGACAGCCAGGATTCCACTCCAGACCACCTGATTTTCAACCGCACGGTCACGCTGCGCGATTCCTGGGCGAAAATCGAAAAATCGCAGAAATAATCCGTTCCTTTGAACCTGGACCAGAGCCAAACTCATGGGTGCTCACAAATTTAATGGATTCATTACTCTGCTCCGTATTGTATGCAGTGCGGCTGTCCTCATCGGCTGCGGCAATTTGCCCACGGAATCGGCGGGATCTTCTCGATTACCCATCCGCGGGATCACGCTGGTTGACTGGACCGCCAGCGGTTATAAAACCGCTTCTGCGCAATTGGCCATCAACGAAATCGCCGCAACCGGCGCCAATCATCTGGCGATTATCGTCACCGCTTATCAAACGCAAGTCAATTCGGATAAAATATTTTTAGATGCGAATTTAACACCGCGCACGGCTGCCGTGGAACAAGCTCTATTTTTTGCCCGGTCGCTGGGACTCGAAGTGAGCTTGAAGCCGCACGTGGATCTGGTGGACGGTGCCTGGCGCGGACACATTCAGCCGCGTCATCCCGAGAAATGGTTTGAGTCGTATGCCAGTTTCATTCTCCCTCTGGCTGAAACCGCACAGAAGCACAGAGCCGCGCAGTTTATTATCGGAACGGAGTTAGCCGGCACCCTCACTCAGCCGGCACTCTGGCAAAACTTGATCCATCGCATCAAGCAAGTTTTTGATGGCGATTTAATATACGCTGCCTCCTGGGACGAAGCCTCACGCGTGCCGTTCTGGAATGAGCTAACGTTCATCGGCGTCGATTTTTATTTTCCAGTGTCCAACCGCCGTAATCCATCGCGTTTTGAAATTCTCGCTGGCTGGCAGCCCTGGTTGAATAAATTAGAGCTGCTACACCAACAAACCGGTCAGGTCATCATCCTGACCGAAATCGGCTATCGCAGCGTGGATGGCGCCGGCATGCAGCCATTTGAATTCACGCGAAAAAGTGAAATTGATCTCGCGGAACAAGCCGACCTTTACTGGGCGGCTCTGGAGGCCACCAGCAGCCTCACATGGCTCAAAGGTTTGTACTGGTGGAACTGGCCAGCGGACGGCAGCGGGGGCTCAGGAAATACTGACTTCTCCCCTGCCAGAAAGCCCGCGGCAAATGAATTGTCAAAAAGCTGGAGGTAACCGCTTGAAGTGGCTTTTCCCTGTTATTTTATATCTGTCAGTCCCGATGGGGCTTTTGCATTTTATCGTCGTACCAGACAACACCTTCTGCCAGGAGAAAACATCCCCTCGGCCGGCGCTCAATACCGGGGCCTGGGAACTGGGATTTTCGGGCACGTTGACAGTGCAAGAAGGGCTCGCCAATGCAGCATTGAGCATCCGCGGAGGCAGGTTCCTACTGCCAGTCTTGAGCGGTTTGGGGGGATTGGAGTTAGAATTGGCTTATGCGCACGTTCGTGCGTTGGATTTACTCGACATGCAATGTACCGTGACCTGGCAGCGCGCACTTGGCCGCAGCACAGCTCATTTGTTTTTGGCCCTCGGCGGCGGAATACGTCAGGAATGGTTAGGAAGTTTTCGTCAACGGAGAGTCCCGGCTGGCTTCGCTTTGGGAATTCGAACCCTGTTCGGGCAAAAAGTGGGGATGCGCACAGAATACCAATTCCGCCGGATTTTCAACGATCCGGTTGCGGCTTTTACTGAGCACAAATTGGTGGTGGGTTTGTCCCTTTTCATCCACAACCGCAATAATTAGTGTCTCAATGAAAACGATCCTCTCTTCCCGACGCCTCCTGGCCGAGGGTGCATTCCTGCTTTCGCAAGGATGACCCTTTATTTTATCAGTCAGGCCTTTGGGCAACCCCTTGGCTACATTCAGATCAGCCGTAAACGAAAGGCCTCGGGGATTTGCAGTTAAATACCAACGGAGAAAATGAATTACCAAATTCCTAAAGGAGGCAAGATCATGAATTTTTCTGAAAAACACGTGTTGGTTACCGGCGCCTCACGCGGCATCGGTCGGGTGATTGCGCAACAATTCGCAGAGCAAGGGGCATGGGTGGCAGTACATTATCACCAGCACCGCGAAGCCGCAGAAAAAACCTTGTCGTCGCTCATCGGTTCGCAGCACTTCTTGGTACAGGCTGATCTGGCAGAGGCCCATTCGATTCTTGAAATGGTGGAAACGGTGGTTAACAAAATGCCAACCATCGACATCTTGGTAAACAACGCGGGCATCTTCAAATCGCATGCCATTCGGGAGTGCAGCTATGCACAGTGGCAGGCTGACTGGGAGCAAACCCTGAGAACCAACTTATTCGGGCCTGCGCACTTGTCATTTTGTGTGATACAGCACATGCTCAAAAAAGGCGGCGGCAAAATAGTAAACGTTTCCTCGCGCGGCGCTTTTCGCGGTGAACCGGATGCGCCGGCCTACGGCGCTAGCAAAGCCGGCTTGAACGCCATGGGTCAGTCGCTGGCTAAAGCCCTGGCCCCGCATAATATTTTTATTTACACGGTGGCGCCCGGTTTTGTTGAAACCGACATGGCTCGGCCCATTTTAAAAGGAGCCGAAGGGGAAGCCATCCGCAACCAAAGTCCTCTGGGCAGAATCGCGCAGCCGGAAGAAGTGGCGCGCACGGTCTTGTTCCTTGCCTCCGAAGGCATCGATTATCTCACCGGCTGCATCGTGGATATCAACGGCGCATCTTATCTGCGCACATGATGAAATCGAAAAAAAAGCAATCAGCAACCACGCTCGCGGCAACCGAGGATTTTGAAGACCGTGCTTTCAAAGCTGGTTCATGGCAAAATCCCAGTACATCGGCAGGTAATCAAAAAAAGCGTGATAAGTATCGTAATACCAGCCCAATCCACCGAAGAACAGGATAAACAATATCAGAGTTAAAGACAGCGCTCTAGCCATGGTCAAATTGAAAACGACTTTAATGCCGCGGAACATCCTCACTCCAAACCAAAAGGTAAAAAGCAGCAGCAAACTCACTGCCGGCATTTTCCAGCTGGTTTGATTGAGAATTCGGTAATAAATGGGCGTGATAGGCAACAGCCAGATAAAGTTCGCACCCACCCAGAATATCAGAGTGAAGAATTGCCCGATGGGCAAATTTTTACCCAGGAAAAAAGAGATAAGTTTAAATACCAAAATGATAAAACAACTAAGCACGTAGAAACCGGCTACGGCGAATAAGATGAATCGAGCGGGTTGCCAGACCAGCTCGACAAAAAACAACTTGACTTGTGGGGAGCCAATTAGCAAATCCAGCATTTCATTCGCCAGCAAATCATTTCGAAAATAGAAGGCGATACTGGATAATACGATTCCCAGAACGGCGCTGGTCACGACACTCAATAGAAAAGTATGTCCGGCGGAGACTTTTCGGTTGTCCGCCAATTCCATGTAAAAACCGTGCGGATAGAGAAATATCCGGCGAAGATTGCCTCGCAGTCTTCGACTACGGTTAAAATTGAAAAGAAAAAACAAAATCAAGACGATACCGCTCACCGGATAAACCACCGGATTCTGGACGCTTGAAAATCGCGGTGCAATGTTCGCCGTAGGGTTGGATTTAAAAAAAGCCTGCACCACATCGAAAGCCGTTCTTTTCTCCCGACTCAGTGTAACCATACCCGACGCATTCAGATAAGGATTTTCTTCCGCCCCTGAAATCATGCCCGGTCGAGCTCCGAGCCAGTCAGCATAAGTGTGAATAAACCTGCCGGTTATTTGAGGATTATCCGTGACGGCCTTCAGCGCTTGCTGTAATTGATACGCCTGGATTTCCTGAACCTCAATTTGCAGAGCGATTCGATCCTTTGGATTGACAGCTCGAGTTTTTATAACCTCATCAAAAGAAAACAAGTTCTGGTTGTTTTTTCTTAATGGATAACCCAGAGAAACCACCACAGGCCCATCGTAATTGGCAAAGCCATTTAAAAATCCTGAAAGTTGAATTACATTTTTACCGAACGCTTCTACCAGGATGAAATCGGTTTCGTGCCGAAATAATACCTGCCCGACATTTCTAAATGACACATAAACCGGCTTTCGGGAGTAGCGGCGAAAGCGCTCTCTCATTTTTTGCAAAATATCCAGAGTCGGGCTTTTAGTAAACTCTAAATCGCAGCCCATGCCCAAGCCAGCCAGAGAAACATGGTGCGCATCTCGCCGGACAAGTTCATCCAAATAATTCATCACCATATTGATAAACTTGGGATCCTGAAATCGCTGATCCGGAGTTACAGACAAAGGCAACTCTTCAAAAACCAGCAAACCGACTTTATCGCATATTTCCAGAAAGAACGGATGCGGCGGCGTCCCCACGACTCGCACAGCATTGGCGCCGGTACTTTTTAGCCGGAGAACTTCCTGTTGGATTTGCTGCCAGCCTGCGGCGGCGCCGTAGTCAGGAAAATTTTCAAACCAGTCCACACCTTGAAGTAGCAACGGCTGGCCGTTCAACACAAACTGTTTGCCGGATATTTTTAATTCAGAAATACCCACCGTCAATCTGACTTCGTCATAAATTTGCTGTGAATCGGTCAACAAAACACGCAATTCGTAGATTTGCGGATGCTCGGGGCGCCAGAGATCAAAACCTTCAAGCTCCAGCTCCGCCGAAATGGTAAACAAATCCAGCGTCGAATGAACGGGCAGCTCGGGGGCGCTGGCAAGCGGTGATTGAGCACCCGGCTGCCACAATTCTAAACGCACTTTTAAATCGAGGCTGTCTCCCGCCAAAGCGTTGCCAACCTGCCGAATGACGCTGTTTACCGTTAATCGACATTTGGTAAAATCATCTGAAAATTCTTGCGCCAGCGCCACCTCATCGATAAAAATCGTTGGCATGGCCACAATAAAAATATCCCTGAAAATCCCGCCGTCTTTTTGCACCAGCCGTGGACTGTGTTTCAGCGGTAGACTCTCTCTGGGCAAGGAGGTATTGTCAACCAAAACAAGGATTTGATTCTCCCCGCCGATAATCAGATTTTCTTTATTTAAAATGATTTTAAATGAAGAGAATCCACCCACATGGCCGCCCTGGTACTCATCGTTCACAAAAATGCTGCAATTGTTATTTACTCCAAATGCATAAAGAACAAATGCATAATCCGTCAGACTCGAGTCGATTTGAAATCTGCGCTGGAACTCCACCTCCCCTTCAGACTGGTAGCTGCCGGGTATCCAAACCTGCTTCAAGGTTTGGTCATCGTCGATTTTGGCCTGCCAGGTGCCGTTTAAATTGATGATTTTGCGAGCGACCCCGTGGTAGTTAAAATATTCTGATGTTAATTCAGAGTATTCTTTTGCTATCTGAACATAATTTTCCAGACGCCCAGCCAGTGCCGGTTGTGGCGAAAATGAAGACGATACCACAAAATGTTCTTAAAAAAGCGCAAATCCGTGAAATGACAGCCTGCCTGCTCTGTTGAATCAGCAACATTTAGTTACTCCGAACTTGAAATTTGTGATTGTTTGAATGAGAACGGCAAGTAATGCATTTTGAATAAACAGCCCAAATTTACAAAAAAATATACGAAAATCAAGATATAAACTCAAAGGCAAATTCAAAGCGGTTAACTTAATGTAAATTAATCCTTTACTTTTTTGACATTTATTCGTATAATTTTGCTCAAAAAAATCCGGGGAATTAAATATGAGATATGAAAACCGAGCCGTCTCCGCTTTTGTTTTCGTCGTTCTGTGCCTTTTGATCTGGCAACCGGCACAAGTAAACGCCCAATCTGAATCGACTATTCCTGCTGATTCAAATGCAACGATTACCCGCCTGGAATTACAGCTGCCGAATCTCGTGCTAAAAAATGTGGCATTCTCTTTTCAAATTAAAAGTTTCGACCAAGATGGAAACCTGAATTCGAAATTCTCAGGGCCAGTCCACATCCAGGGAATCAACATTCGTACCGAGACCGGAGAGCTCACCTCGCCGCAAACCATCCTGTTACATAACGGTGAAGCTGCCGTATCCAACGCGTTACTGCAAAGTACCGGACGTCAAACCATCCAAATCACACACGGACGCATCTCTGCTGAAAGCCGCGTGCGAGTGATTCCTGGCCCGTTGAGCTTACTGCCGCCCTTGCTGGCCATTGCCCTGGCATTTTTAGCGCGCCAGGTGCTTCTTTCACTGTTTTGCGGTATCTGGTTAGGCAGCATTTTTCTGTTTGACTACAACCCCATTCTCGGATTTATGAAAACCATCGACACCTATTTGACCAATTCATTGGCAGACAGCGATCACGCCGCCATTTTGATATTCAGTTTAACGTTAGGCGGGATGGTGGGCGTCATCTCAAAAGCCGGCGGTACCCAGGGCATCGTACAGAAACTCTCAAAATACGCAAACCATTCCCGCGGCGGGCAGCTGGCTACCTGGTTCATGGGTGTGTTGATCTTTTTCGATGATTACGCAAACACTCTTATCGTGGGAAACACCATGCGGCCATTTACCGATCGCCTGAAAATTTCCCGGGAAAAGCTCTCTTACATCGTGGATTCTACGGCGGCGCCGGTGGCCTCCATCGCTCTGGTGTCCACATGGATTGGTTTTCAAATCGGTCTCATCGACCAGGCGTTCAACTCGCTCGACCTGCCGCACAACGCCTACAATCTTTTTCTGCAATCCATCCCTTATGCTTTTTACAGCATTTTGGCGTTGATATTTGTATTTCTAATCGGTAGCACTTTGCGGGATTTTGGCCCCATGTACCGCGCGGAAGTTCGAGCCAACACTTCCGGTCTGGTGCTGCGCGAAAACGCGCAACCTCTGACCGACAGCGCTTCTCTGGATATGATCGCAGATGAAAAAACTCCTTTGCGATGGTACAATGCGCTGGCGCCGATCCTCATGGTGATTATTGTGACTTTGGTCGGATTGTATTTTGATGGCAGCAAGGCCTTGGGTGCCGACGCTGCCTCGGCAAAATTGGGAGAAATTTTTGGTGCGGCCAATTCGTTCGCGGTTTTAATGTGGGCATCATTCACCGGTTTGCTTCTGGCCTGTGTCATGGCGCTGGCACAGAAAATATTATCGCTGAACGAAACCATCACCGCCATGGTGAACGGCTACAAATCCATGCTTCTAGCCGCCATGATTTTAATTCTGGCCTGGGCAATTGGCGACATTTGCGGCGATCTGCACACGGCGAATTACGTCGTGTATTTATCTAAAGGCATCCTTTCACCGCATCTCATACCGTTTGTCACTTTTGCGGTAGCCGCCTTTATCAGCTTTTCAACGGGAACCTCCTGGGCCACCATGGCCATCCTGACCCCCATCGTCATTCCCATTGCACATCAACTTCCTCTGGAGATGGGCGTTTCGCAGGCTTTGAGTCATGAAATAATGATCGGGACCATCGGTGCGGTTTTGTCCGGCTCGGTTTTGGGCGACCACTGCTCACCGATCTCCGACACCACAATCCTGTCTTCCATGGCGTCAGCAGCCGACCATGTGGACCATGTACGCACACAATTGCCTTATGCCGTGATTGTGGGTATCGTAGCGAGCCTGGTGGGCTATTTGCCGGTTGGATGGGGCTTGAATGTGTTTCTTTCGTTGATCATTGGAACCATTTTGTTAATGGCGGTCGTTTTTATTTTTGGTAAAAAAATAAAAGACTAAATCCGTAAAATCAAATTGCACCAAATTCACCGCCTAAATAGTGCTTCTTGTAAACGACATAACGCTCTGCTGAACGCTCGATTTCTTCGATTTCAGCCGGTGTAAGCGAACGTTTGACGATGGCCGGCACACCCGCCACCAGTGAGCGCTCGGCGATTCTATCATTCTCTAAAACCAGCGAGCCCGCTGCCACTAAACTGTTTTTGCCAATTCTGGCGCCATCTAAAATACACGCGCCCATGCCTATCAAACAAAAATCTTCTATCTCGCAGCCGTGAACTATGGTACCATGGCCAATGGTAACATGATGGCCGATTTTAAGATCCGCCTTTTTGTAGGTCACATGCAGAATCGCGCCATCTTGAATATTGGTTCTGCTGCCAATTCGAATAGAGTTGACGTCTCCACGAATCACCACATCAAACCAAACGCTTGAATCTTCTCCGATTTCCACGTCTCCGATAATAACCGCATTGGGTGCGACAAACACCGAGGTAGCGATATTCGGATGAATTTTCTTGTATGCGTAGATCATGCAACCTCCTCAATATCCGTTAAAATAAAATTGCAAAAGAAAAGTCCATGTGGAATTGTTCCCTTGTAAAAAATAAACCGAAAAACTCGAAAAAATTAAGTAAATGAATTTTAAGGAAGAGAATTACTAATTCGCACGGCTCTCATTATGGATTCTGCCACGATTTCTGCAGCAACCGAGCCTAAGGACAAGATGTTGCCAGATTTATCCCCCACAGAAATGCAAAAAACGATATCGCCATCGTAAGGCGTGTGCGCCGGTCGGATGGTTCGGCTCAATCCATCCTGCGCCATTTGCGCGACCTTAATGGTTTCTTCTTTAGTCAACTGCGCGTCGGTGGCCACCACGGACAGCGTGGTGTTGGTAGAAGCTTGGAACGGTTCAATGGGATTGGTTTTTAAAAAAAGCTCAGAATTGACAAATTGTTGTGATTCGGGATGGCGCGCTCCGGCAATCATCTTTCCAGATTTTGCATCCACGATGTCACCGAGGGCATTCACAACAGTCAGCACACCGATTTGCACCGCACCAATTTTTTCAGAGTACGTGCCAACGCCCCCTTTCATACCGTTTTCATGACCGCAAATTTTGCCAACGGTGGCCCCCCGGCCGGCCCCGACTCGCCCCTCCTGTGGCGGTTGAGCAAAAGCATTACGCGCGGCTTCATAGCCCATGGCCTTGTCGGGTCGTATTTTAAAATCCCCTTCGCGCAAATCGAAAATGACCGCCGAAGGAACAATCGGCACCCTTGTGATGCCGACATCATACCCAATATTTTGTTCCTCCAAATATTGCTGCACCCCGCCGGACGCATCCAAACCGAAAGCGCTGCCGCCGGTCAGCAAAATAGCGTGAATCTTTGGAACTAGTCGCACCGGTTTCAGCGTTTCCACTTCGCGGGTGCCGGGCGCCGAACCTCGAATGTCTATCCCCCCAACCGCGCCATTTTCCGCGATGATGACGGTGCAGCCGGTTTTGGCGATATTGTTTTGAGCATGACCGACTTTTACTCCCGCTACGTCACAAATGGATTTTTGGGCTGTATTCATACAGTGAAATTTATGAGTCTTTGGTGGAATGCGATCGGAAGATTTGAAATCTTTTCATAATAGGGATTTTTTTGGATGGCACTTCCACAATCAGACTGTTATCGTTAAAAAAGAACAGGTCGCCTATCACCAATCCGATGGAGCGTCGCAGCGGTTTCCAGTTATCTCGGTAGGCAAAGGCGTCCACCTTGGTGCCTTCACGCCCTTTATTCACCAGCCGTACGCGTTGAGGATATTCTCGGTTTATCATGAAAGGAGAGTGTGTGGTGTAAATGAGCTGATTTTTAATGGCCAAATCTTCCATCACTTTGGTGAGATCTTTCTGGCCAGCCGGATGCAGATGGATTCCCGGCTCATCCAGAAGAAACAGATATTCATTGGCTTTGGCTTCAAATGTTTGTGCGATAAAATTGATATAAAACGACAGATACCAGCGGAATCCGAGACTTCGCGATTCGGGCGTGTCGTACACGGTAGTGCCGTCGGAAATATCAATGTAGAGCACTTTACCGTTTACATTCAGCTTAATTTCGATGGTCGGTTCCTGCGACCAGACTCGACGGATTTGTTGCGTGATCATTTTGCCGGCTTCTTCACTGGCTCGGCGTCCCCGGGTGGAGTCTTCAAAAATCAGCTCGATATTATTTTGCAATCCACCAATTTTGAGCAAATTCAGCTCGGTAATATAATTTTTATCGCCGTTCATGAGGGTGTCCAGATCCACACGATTTTTGATCAGCGAAATATTATCGAAATAAAGAATCTTCGGTAGATGATCCAGCAGACGTTTGATATTTGATACCTGAATTTCTTCATTTTTTACAAGCACATGGTAATTGGCCAGATCCGGACCGTCTTTTTTAACTTGAAATTTCTCCACATCTTTAAAAATTTCCGAAACCGGCATAAGATTACGCCGGTTTTCACGTGAAAGGTGGATAAATTCCATGGTGATTTCAGGACACTTCCCCTGGTAATAAAAATCTGAATACTGGCAAGTAAGATTGTTGTTGAAAGGAAAGTCAGGTCGAAATGATTCAACCGATCTCAAGATATTGGTTTTACCGCTTTCGTTAGGACCGATCATCAGGGTAATCTTGGGATCCACTGGAAAATTAAATTCGAAGATTGATCGAAATGCTCGGATGTGTACGTTCGATATCAACATGAATGCAGCCTTCACAAATATGAGACAAAATTCTATCGCTAACGCGCTATGACCATGCGTCAGTTAAATATAACTATGCCTGAAAATCAAATCAAGCTAAAATTTGTTATAATTATATATTATTTTTAGGCAGGTAAATTGTGTTTTTTAGGCGGTTCAGTGAATGATTTGCAAAACACAATTATCAGGCACTGAAACGCACAGACCCGAAGATGTGTGTATCTCCGGGTCTGTGACGTTTACGTTTAGCCTTCAATTTCTTGTTCTTTTGGCTTCTGTTTATTTTTGTTTTGGTTTACGTTCAATTTTTTACGTCCCACTTCAACAAATTCCAGTTTGTCGCCTTTCTTCTTCACTTGAATCTGGCTGCCCTCAGTGAATTTTCCTTTCAGTATCTCCTCGGCAATGGGGTCTTCCACAAATTTTTGAATGGTTCGACGTAAAGGACGCGCTCCAAAAACCGGATCGAAACCGTGCTCAACCACGAATTCTTTGGCGCCTTTAGTGAGGTCAATCTCCATTTCCAGATCTTGCGTTTTACTGAGCATTTCGTCAATTACGATATCCACGATTTCCAGCATGTGCTCTTTCAACAGTGAACGAAATACGACAATCTCATCAACCCGGTTGATAAACTCGGGATTGAACAATCTTTTGACCTCATCCATAATCTTGTGTCGCATGGTGTCATAATCGATTTCGTCTGTCAATGCGGTAAAACCAATGCCCGCGCCCTTTTTGATTTCTCTTGCACCGATGTTGGAAGTCATGATCAAAATGGTATTTCGAAAATCGACTTTTCTTCCCAGACCGTCTGTGAGCTGTCCATCGTCCAGGATTTGCAGCAGAATATTAAACACGTCGGGATGCGCTTTTTCGATCTCATCGAAAAGCACCACCGAGTAAGGGTGGCGCCGTACTTTCTCAGTTAATTGACCGCCCTCCTCGTAACCGACGTACCCAGGAGGCGCGCCGGTCAAACGCGAGACTGAAAATTTTTCCATATATTCCGACATATCCAGTCTGACCAGAGCGTCTCCATCTTCGAACAAACACCGGGCCAATTCTTTAGCTAATTGAGTTTTGCCTACACCGGTCGGACCCAGAAAGATAAATGAACCAATCGGTCGGCTCGGGTCTTTCAATCCGGCCCGGGTTCTGCGGATGGCTTTGCTGAGCAGATGAATAGCGTCATCCTGCCCCACGATGAATTTTTTGAGGTCGTCCTCCAGACCCAGAATCTTTTCCGATTCTGATTGGGCCACCTTTGTCATCGGAATGCCGGTCATCATGGAAACCACTTCAGAAATATCTTCTTCGGTCACGGTGGCTAAAAATTCCTCTTCGGAATCTTTCCATCGGCGTTTTGCTGCATCCAGCTTGCGGTTCAATCTTTTTTCTTTATCGCGCAAAACCGCCGCTCTTTCGAACTCCTGAGCCTTAATCACCGAATCTTTTTCTCTTCGGACTTTTTTGATGTCTTCTTCCAATTCGGTAATTTCTTTGGGAACCACGATATTTGCCAGGTGAACCCTTGCGCCGGTTTCATCCAACACGTCAATGGCTTTGTCTGGAAAATATCTATCGGTGATGTAGCGTTCGGAAAGTTTTACTGTGGCTCGGATGGCGGCCTCTGAATATTTGACTTTATGATGCTTTTCGTATCGCTCTTGCAATCCTTCTAAGATTTTCAGAGTCTCGTCGGAGCTGGGTGGATCCACCATGATTTTCTGAAATCTTCGCTCCAGCGCGCCGTCCTTTTCGATGTACTGTCGATACTCATCCAGGGTAGTGGCACCGATGCATTGCAACTCACCGCGCGCCAGAGCGGGCTTAAACATGTTGGAAGCATCCAGCGAGCCAGAAGCTCCGCCCGCACCCACGATGGTGTGCAGCTCGTCGATGAACAAAATAACATCCTTCGCACGTTGAAGCTCATTCATGATGGCTTTCATTCTTTCTTCAAATTGGCCTCGGTACTTGGTGCCGGCCACGATGGCACCCAAATCCAACGTTACTACACGTTTGTTGTGTAAAATCCGTGGTACTTTTCGTTCGATAATTCGCAAACCCAAACCTTCGGCGATGGCTGTTTTACCCACGCCCGGCTCACCGATCAGAACCGGATTATTCTTTTTCCGGCGGCTCAATATTTGTGCAACACGTTGAATTTCATTATCCCGACCAATGATGGGGTCCAGTTCGCCTTTGCGAGCCAATTCAGTCAGATCCCTCCCAAAATGATCCAGTGCCGGCGTTTTGGATTTTTGGGGTCCTACTTCGCGGCTGGTGGGCGCTCCGCGTAGAATATTCTCAAGCTCCTCGCGAACGGTGTCATAGGTAACGTCATAGCTCAAAAGAACCTGCGCAGCCACGCCGTCTTTTTCTTTCACTAGCGCCAGCAACAAATGTTCGGTACCAATGATATCTGATTTATATTTTTCAGCTTCGACATAAGCCATTTTTAATATTTTTTCTGCACGTTTTGTAAAGGGAATATTCCCGATGGTCATGGTTTCTCCGGATGATTTGACCGAATCCTCCACGGAACGTTTGATTTCATCCAGATCACAGCCTAAATTTCGCAGGATCTCTACAGCGATGCCTTCTCCCTCTCGGATGAGACCCAGCAGCAAATGTTCGGTGCCGATATAATCGTGTCCCAGGCGCAATGCTTCCTCACGTGAGAACTGGATAACCATCTGAACTCGACTTGAAAAATTATTTTTCATTATCTAAACTCCATTACTTTTATTTTTTAAAATAATCAAATATTCATACAAATCAAACAAAAAAATTCACAATGAGCTTCCTATTTTTTTATATTTCCAAATTTTGTTTTATAAAATCAGCGCGAGTGATGTCTCTCTCCATTTCATTTAAATTTTTCTTGTAAATCATCTGAAGATGAGCCGGTTGAATCAACACCATTAATTGATTCAACGCGATACGGCTGATGTTCTTGATCAGTTCCAATTCGCAGCCCAGTCGTACCGCAGACAATAATTTTAAAGATTCTAATGAGCTGATAATTCGGGCATTTTTTAAAATCGCCAGCGCTCTAAATACCGTATCTTCCACCATGATTTTTTCATTCTTAAACAAGGTCTCACGGGCTTCTCTTTCCAGATCAACGATTTTTTGAGCCACTTTGATCAGTCTTTCAATAACGCTTTTCTCAGTTCGACCCAACGTCAGTTGATTGGAAATCTGGAAAATATTCCCAACCGATTCCGTACCTTCTCCGTAAAATCCACGCACCGCGATTTCAGATGTCGGTAAATCATTGATCACCCGGTTGATGCGATTGGACAAAGAAAGCGCGGGCAGATGTGCAAAAAATGACGCCCGTAAACCAGTGCCAATATTTGTGGGACACGCGGTTAAATATCCAAATTTTGCCGAATAACTGAAATTGATGTAGTTTTCCAATTCGTCATCCAATAACTTAATTTTGCGCCAAGCGCTGTCCATGCCCAGCCCTGCTTCAATTGACTGGATTCGCAGATGATCTTCTTCGTTAACCATGATGCTCAAATTCTCTTGTGGGCCAACGATGAGCAAATTCGGATATTCGTTTTCAATGAACTGCGGACTTGCCAGTCTTCTTTCTACAAAATATTTACAATCCCATTCGGGCAGTTCAGTGATATTAAAAAATAATGCTTTTTGAAGACTTTGACTTCTCGAGCTCGCTTCTTTTGCAACATTAATTACTTTGAGCAGATCTTCATCCTTTGCCCGGTTTGGGAATGGAAAACCATGCACATTCCGTGCCAGCCGGATGCGGGAAGAAATGATGACATCCGAATGATCGTCTTCTTTGGTCAGCCAGCTTCCAAAATTCCAGAGCAAGTCGTCTATGGCATCAGAAGTGTCTTTTCGGCCCGCGGCCAGTGCCTTTAGTTTTTTGGATTCGATGGATTTCATCTTAATATTCCGTCATCGTCTTTGATTTCCAGGTTGTCCTGAGCGTCGCGGATCAAATCTCTCAACTCTGCCGCTCTTTCAAATTTTTCTAACTTAATGGCATTTTCCAACTCAATTTTCATTTTATCCAATTCCGCTCGATCAATTTCATGTCTGATGGATTTCGGACGACTGCCGATGTGCTGGTTACTTCCATGTATTCTTCTAAGAATTAAATTGAGGTCGTCTTCAAAAGTTTGATAGCAAATATCACACCCAAACAGACCCGTTTTTTGAAAATTTCTCCACGTTGAACCACATCCCGAACATTTTTTTCCCGTTTCGTCGATATTCGTTCTGAGAAAATCGTCGCCAACTAATTCCGCAAGAAAATTACTAAATATTTGTGGCAAAGTTGCCAGTGGATTGTTCACACCTTTGTCTTCAGAACACTTTTTACACAGATTTATTTCGAGCTTTTTGTTGTTGATCACGTGCGTGATTTTAATTTCTGCGCTATTCGTTTTGCAAACTTGACACAACATATTACACTATTTGGTTTAACTGTTCTTTGGTGATACGGCCATCGAACAATTCGACAACCTTATCAGCATTCTCTGCCAATCCGAGATTATGGGTTACGATGATAAAAGTCATTTTATATTTACGACTCAGGCTCCACAACAATTCGTGCAGGGCTTTGCTTGAGGCTTGATCCAGATTGCCGGAAGGCTCATCTGCCAAAACGATTTTGGGCTCATTCATCAAGGCGCGCGCTACCGCCACGCGCTGCAGCTCGCCGCCGGACAGCTCCCCTGGTCGATGATGCAATCGATGCTCCAGCCCCACTTCTTGTAATAACATTCTGGCTCTTTCTGTAATCTGGCCGTCGGCGTGGCCAGCGATTAAACCGGGCATCTTCACATTTTCCAAGGAAGTAAATTCTGGTAGTAAATGGTGAAACTGAAATACGAAACCAATGGTGCGATTGCGAAAACTGGCTAATTTTTTTTCTTCATACTCGAAAACATTTTTACGGTTTATCAGGACACGACCCTTTGTGGGATGATCCAGGGTGCCTAATATGTGCAGAAGGGTGCTTTTGCCCACTCCGGACGGTCCTACAATCGCCACGATGTGGCCTTCCTGCACTTCAAGATCGATGCCCTTCAATACGGGCACCCGCCGGCCACCCATGTAATAATCCTTACACAGGTTTTTAGTGATCAATATTTTGGGTTCAAATTCCATGACTATTCATACCTGATGGCTTCCACAGGATCCAAACCGGCGGCTTTCTTTGCTGGATAAACGGTGGCGAAAAAGCAAAGCAGGAACGCCGCCAACGTGATCAAGATAAAATCAATCTTTTTTATTAAAATCGGCAACGCGCTGATAATGTAAACGTCCGCTGGTAGAGAAAAATATTGATACTTCAGTTGCGACCAGCACAAAGCATATCCGATCGCGCAACCCAGAACCGTTCCGATGATCCCACCGATGAGGCCCTCAAACATGAATATTTTCATGATGCCGGATGAAGTAGCACCCATGGATTTCAGAATGCCGATTTCTTTGGTTTTCTCCATAACGATCATGATTAAAGTGCTCACAATATTAAACGCCGCCACCATGATGATCAGACTCAAAATAATAAAGGCTCCCCACTTTTCCATTTGCATCCAGGAAAATAAATTTTTGTTCATATCAAACCAGGTCACGGTTGCGTAAGGGTAGCCTAATATATTGTCAATTCGATCTGACACTTGCTCAGCCTCATTCAGATCGTGCAATTTGATCTCCAGCCCGGTAATCTGTTTTTTTAAATCGAAAAGCCGCTGGGCTTCGTTGATAGATATATAAGCAAAAATGTCATCAAATTCAAATATGCCGGTTTCGAAATAGCCGGTCACTTGAAACGTTATCAAATGGGGCATTTGCGCCATTCCGGGTGTGATTCCTGTCGGACTTAAAATCTGCACTTTGTCGCCCAAACCAACCCCCAGTTTATCGGCAAGGTACCGACCGAGTACGATTCCCGGCAAGGCACGGTCGCTGTTCATTTTAACTTTGCCGACTTCAAAGGTTCCATATATGACATCATTTTTAATATCCGACACCTGGCTCACGGTTTTGGGATCGATACCCTTGATGGCTACGCCGGATCGTTTTCTGCGGGCGAGGATCAACGCCTTTTCGTCGATGTAGGGTGAAATTCCGGCTATCTGCTCGATATCTTTTATTTGATCGATTATTTTCGGATAATCCTCTATTCCTACCTTGTGAAATTTTCTTAATTCAATGTGTGCACCAAATCCAATGATTCGCGATCTAACTTCGCTTTCAAAGCCATTCATGATGGATAAAACGATGATGAGGGCCGCCACACCGATCATCACCCCGAAGATGGAGATGTAATTGATCAGCGAAATAAAGCCCGTTTTGCGTTTTGATTTTAAATATCGTTTGGCAATAAAGAATTCGTAAGACATGTTAATTTACCCTTTTTCCGGACGCATTTGCGGGAAAAAGATAACATCCCTGATTGAAGGTTGATTCGTGAATAACATGACGAGTCGGTCGATGCCGATACCCAGGCCGGCCGTGGGCGGCATTCCAAATTCCAGCGCCCGTAAATAATCTTCATCTAACATTTGCGCCTCTTCGTCTCCCAAATCCATGAGCTCTTTTTGAGCCAGAAAACGCTGCCGCTGGTCTATCGGATCGTTTAACTCAGAAAAGGCGTTGCCGATCTCGCGCCCGCCAACAAACGGCTCGAAACGTTCAACCAACAGCGGGTCGGTACGGTGCCGTTTTGCCAGCGGCGAAAGCTCGATGGGATAGTCCATGACAAAAGTCGGCTGTATTAAATGCGGCTCCACCTTCTCGCTGAATATTTCATCGATGATTTTGCCTTCACGCCAGAAGCTTTCGGTTTCCAGATGAAGTTCTTTGGCGAGGTTTCTCAGCTCCTGTAAGTTTTTCTTGTAGAGATTTTTGCCGGTATAGTCCTCAATCACCTCAAACATTTTGACCCGCTTCCAGGGCGGGGTCAGGTCTATCTCCGTTCCCTGATGCTGGATTTTCATCTCGCCAAATATTTCTTGAGCTAAAAAACTGATCATTTCTTCCACTAGCGACATCATGTAATGATAGTCTTGAAAAGCTACGTAAAGTTCCAGCATGGTGAATTCAGGGTTGTGGAAACGATCCATGCCTTCATTGCGAAAATCCTTTGAGATTTCGTAAACCCCATCAAACCCGCCCACGATGAGCCGCTTGAGATACAGCTCATCCGCAATACGCAGAAACAATTCGACGTCCAGCGTATTATGGTGCGTGACAAAAGGCCGGGCAGAGGCACCGCCGTATATGGGCTGCAATATAGGTGTTTCGACCTCAAGAAATCCCTTTCCATCTAAATATTTGCGCATGCTGGAAATTATTTTCGTGCGCGTCATAAACACATCCCGCACTTCGGGATTGACGATGAGGTCCACGTAGCGCTGGCGATATCTCTGTTCGACGTCAGAAAACTGATCGTAAATCACTTTTTCATCATCCTGAACTTTTTCTTTTACGATGGGCAGTGGTCGCAAAGTTTTCGAAAGTAAAGCGAGGGTCTCAACTTTAACGGTGATTTCGCCGGTCCGCGTGGTGAAAATTTCACCCTTCACTCCGATAATATCGCCGATATCCAACAATTTAAACAATTGATAATGTTCTTCCCCAACCTCTTCCTGTCGCACATAAATCTGGATTCGGCCTTTGGAATCCATGATGTGTCCAAAACCGACTTTACCGTGCCCTCGAATGGACATGAGCCTCCCGGCAAGCGAAACGGTCATCCCAATAAATTTATCGGGTTCGCTGAGAATATCTGCTGAAAATTTTTCTCTTTTAAAATCCGGTGGGTAAGCATTCACCCCCAGCTCCTGCAACTCTCGCAGTTTCTGGCGCCGAAAGCGCATCACCTCGTTTAAATCTTGTTCTTCCGTATGTTCTTTATTTTCTGGCATGGTTAATTTTCATTTCATTTCTGATCTTGCTCGCCGGGAATCATCGTTAATTTAGATTCCTGTAGATTCTGGGTACCCGTTCCGAAATCCAACATGTGACTTCATAGGGGATGGTGTTCAGCAAATCACAAATTTCGTACATGGAAATTTCTTCCTTTCCCTGTTTGCCGAGCAGCACCACTTCGTCGCCTACATTTATTTGCGGTTTTGGCCCTACGTCCACCATGATCTGATCCATACAGACTCGACCCACCACTGGATATCTCTGCCCACTGATGAGCACCTTTCCTCTATTCGACAACAGACGATTATAGCCGTCACCGTAACCGATGGGCACCGTGGCAATCACCGTGTCGCCATCGGTTTTGTATGTCCGATTGTAACTAATGTAGCTGTTTTTATTTATCTGTTTCAAAGAAATAATCTGCGATTTCAGGATCATTGCCGGACTCAGCTTCAGACTTTCCGATGTTTCCCGTGAAGGATAATAACCATACATGCTCACTCCACACCGCACCAAATTAAAATAGGATTCGGGCAAGTCTAAAATGGCTCCGCTGTTGGCCGCATGCTGTAAAGGAACATGGATTTTGGCTTCCTGCAGTTTGGCAAGGACCGATTGAAATCGCTGCAATTGCTTCCGAGCGTAAGACTTGTCCCGTTCATCCGCTGAGGCAAAATGCGTATATACTCCTACGATTTCGATATTTTTCAACTGAATTACTTCTTTGATGAAATCAACCGCCTCTGACCAGGGTACCCCGATGCGGCCCATGCCGGTATCGATTTTAATGTGCACACGCGCAGTTTTTGCCAATTGCCCGGCTTTCTGCGACAGCAGTCTGGCGCGGTGACCATCGTACAAAGTCAGCTCTAAATTGTTTCTTAAAGCGGCCTCGATTTGGCTTTCAAAAAAGCCACCAAACACCAGGACGGGAAATTGCTTGCTCAGGGTGCGCAATTGCACGCCCTCTTCCAACAACGCCACGCCTAAATAATTCACTTCATTTGCCATGGCGATTTTCGCGACTTCTTTGAGGCCGTGCCCGTAAGCATTGGCTTTTACCACCGCCATAACCTGCGCCGGCGTCACTTTTCTTCTAATGGCTTTGATGTTGTTGGAAATCGCTCGCAAATCTACCTCCGCAATTGTGGGCCGGATACTCATCTATTCAGCATCACCGCATGTCCAGAATTCATCTCTTCTTCAAACAGTCCTGTCTGAATCAATTTGCGTTCGAGAACGGTTTTCTTTGCTCACCAAAAATTCATTGATAAACAAATCTATGTGACCATCCATCACACTTTGAACATTGCTGGTTTCGACGTTCGTTCGATGGTCTTTAACCATATTATAGGGATGCAATACATAGGATCGTATTTGACTCCCCCAGGCAATTTCCTTTTTGCTTTTTTCGATCTCCGAGAGTTTTTTCTCTTCTTCTTCTTTTTTCATCTGGTACAGCCGCGACATCAGAATTTTCATGGCACTTTCTTTATTACGGTGCTGCGAACGTTCGCTCTGGCACTGCACCACGATGTTGGTCGGCAAGTGTGTAATCCGAACAGCGGAGCTTGTTTTGTTGACATGCTGGCCGCCAGCGCCGCTGGCACGGTAGGTATCGATGCGCAGGTCATTGGCATCGATTTTTATGCCCACATCGTTTTCAATTTCGGGATAGACAAACACCGAAGCAAAGGAAGTGTGACGACGGGAATTGGCATCAAATGGCGAAATGCGCACCAGACGATGCACACCGGCTTCCGCTTTCAAATAACCATAAGCGTATTTACCGCTCACTTCTATGGTAACGCTTTTAATGCCGGCCTCCTCGCCATTTTGTTGATCAAAAATTTCGGACTTAAAACCGCGATTCTCAATCCACCGTAAGTACATGCGCATGAGCATCTGCGCCCAGTCCTGAGATTCGGTCCCTCCTGCCCCGGGATGAATCGTCAAAATGGCGTTGCAGGGGTCCTCCCTTTCTCCTAACATATTTTGAAACTCGGCTTCAGCGATTTTCTTTTCCAGTCGTTGAAGTTCCGTTTCTACTTCTTTAAAGGTGTCTGCATCATCCTCTTCTTTGGCTAGCTCCAGCAAAATTGCAATGTCATCCTTGCTGGCCTGAATCTCTTTATACAGTTCGACATATTCCCGGTGCGTGCTGATTTCACGCATCACCTTTTGCGCCTTCTCCTGATCGTCCCAAAATGTCGAATTCGCTGATTTATTTTCTAACTGCTGAATGAGGTTTTCTCGTTTAGCGACGTCAAAGACACTCCTTTAAATTGCGTGCCTTCTCGTCCAAAACATCCAGTTTTTCTTTTAAAATGAGGTACATTTTGAATTCTCCTGATTCGAATATATTTCTTTATCTCGCCATTTTTAACGGTGAAAATATACGATAAAATTAGCTCATTGTCAAGACTAAAGGCAGAGCATTCACCCGGTCGGAAGATTGTTTTAATTCCATCAAGAACAAATATTAAAAAACAGCGACACATATTCGAAGCATTTCAAGGCAAAGTGTTCACGAATATCGTGAGGGCGTCACAGACTGCGGGAACCCGGCCTAAGATTTCCCCGCAGCTTCAAATTTAAAAAAGTGACAATTTTTTCACGAATAAAATAGGTAAGCGGCAGAGCGGATTTCGAAGATGTTGAAAGCTATCCAGCTTTTTCGGTTGTGGGGTGAGCGACAGGGAAGGAGTAAAGGAGTCACCAAAGATCGGCATTCAAGATGGAAAAAATTATTTGGTAGTAAAATCATAAACGCCGTCCCAATTGTCCGGCGGGGGCTGTTCCATAAAATCCAGGCAGCGTTTGATATAAACACGTGAAGGGCCGTCGGTGGGAAAATAGCGCAGAATGCGCTTAAATTGCAGCAAGGCCTGGTACCACTTGCGCTCTTTATAATAATTTAAAGCCTCGGAATACACGTCGATGATGAGCTCTTTTTCAATGCCAGGCAAATGGTTCATACCGCGCAGCTCAAAAATTCGTACGGGTTTGGATTTTCCTTTTACGCGTACCAGGTCCAGCTCCCGTACCACGGCTTTCTTGCGCACGGCTCGATAAGTGTGTTCGCTGATGATAATCGTCGTTCCGTACTGTTTGTTTGCGCCTTCCAAACGAGCGCCTAAATTGACATCGTCGCCGATTACCGTGTAATCAAAAAGTTGCGATGACCCCAAATTGCCGAGAATCACCTTGCCCGTATTCAAGCCGATTCCAATATTAAAATAATCCATATTTTTACGAGACCATTTTTTTTGCAGTGCTCGTAAACTGTCCACCATTTCCAGCGCGGTGATGCAGGCTTTTTCCGCGTGGTTGCGGTAATAATGCGGGGCACCATAAATAGCCATGATTTCATCTCCCACAAATTTATCCAGCGTGCCCTCATTTTTGAAAATCACATCCACCATGGAGGTTAAATATTCGTTCAGCCGATGCACCACATTTTGTGACGAGTGGCGCTCAGAAAAGGTAGTGAATCCGCGGATGTCGGAAAACAGCACGGTCAGCTCCCGCCGTTCACCGCCGAAAGTGGGCATCTCTCCGTTATCGAGCATATTGTCGATGACATTTTTGGCCATGAAATGCTGCCAGGTCTTTTTGATGCGTATGCGCTCTCTCTGTTCGGTCAAAGTCTGGTGCACGACGTTTCCCACAAAACTGATTAGAATGCTCATCAAGGGTGCGGTGAATTGCACCCACAATTGAAAATGCAGAAACGCATACACGCTCCACACCACCAGCGCTAACATTAACCCGATGACCGCAAACATCCCTCGAAACGGCTTTAACCACTTGGTGAAAAACATAGCCAAACCGGACATCAAAAATACCGAAATAATCGCGGCGAAAACCCCCTGCTGTTTGATGAAATCTCCCCGCAGAAGCGTGCTCAGCGCATTGGCATGCAGCTCCACTCCCGGCAGCTTTCTTTGTTTTCCTTTGTATTTAAAAAAAGGCGTAAATTTAGTGTCCTGCAGCTCTTCCACCGAAGCGCCGATGAATACGATTTTATCTTTGAAGGTATCATCCAGCTTATAAAATTCAAAAATATCCGTATCCTCGTCTCCGTGCAAATCGAAATATTCGTCATCCAGGATAGCTGAAAAAGAATAGGTGGGAAAAGACTTTGCGGGACCCCGAAAATTGATCAGCGTGGTGTTGTAATCTTTTTTGGGAATTTGCAGATCGCCAATATTAAAATATTCATCGTTTGTGGAAATCTTACCGCTTTTTCCGTCAAGGCGACTTAAAGCCAAATAGGCTTCTATGCTCAACGGGAAATAGTATTTGTTGTTTCGGGTGAGAAAAAGCAGATAACGGCGGATAAAGCCATCTTTATCTTCATCGATGTTGATCAGCCCCCACCTGGCGCCGGTGTTCTGCAACAACGGAAAGGGCGGCAGAACGTACGTATTGACGATGTCATTCGCTGCAAATTCCGTGACCATTTTGCCGGCTAATATAACATTGCCGGCCCTTTTGATGGCTCCAGCAAGTACCATGTCCTGTTTAATATCGCCTCGACTGGGTTCCACCAGCTCTATATCCAAGATGATTAATTTGGCGCCGGCTTCAAATAAATTGAGAACGGCTTTTGCAAACAAGGTTCTCGAAAACGGCCATTTCTCCTGCAAGCCGATGAAGCTCTGGTCATCGATAGCCACGATGACGATGTTATCCTGGCGCGCGTCCATTTGTCCGCGATACTCCAGACGCGCATCATAGGTTTTCAGCTCAAAGTTTTCAAATTGGGAAGTGTTTGCCAGAATCAACGCGAGGACGGCCGAGAAAAAAGCAAGGACTGCGCCAAACAGCCATCTCTGTTTCCAAATTCGTATGAGTTTTTGCACAGGCTTCAGCAACTTTAAGTCTAAAAGGCAGGGTTAGTTAAACCACTGCCTTCTTAAACTCCTTTAGCCGTAAAAAGTTCTAAAATCTCTTTTCGTAATAGATACGGAATATTCGGTCGGTGAACGATGGATTAAGGGTCGAAGTTGTGGGAGTGAAAGTGCCGCCGGCATCGTCGAAACGGATCAAGTGACCATCTAAATACAGGAAATGTCCGGATGCAAATTCGAAGCGCGCCCCAATATTGAAAGCCAGGCGTTTGTAATCCGTGATGGTTTGGGTGGTATCATCGATGGTGGTGAGGCCCGCAGCAGTGGTGTAATTAGTAGCAAAGTGCGTGCGCAGCTTTCTGTTAAAAAAAGCGTACTCTGCACGGGCGCCCAACAAATTAAATTTGAAATTATTTTGACCGCCAGAAAATTTGTTTTCATTGCGCGCAAAATTGATGGTAGTCGTCAAGGGGAATCGATACTGCGTGCGCACCGAAACCAGCTCCACATTTGACGAGGTTTCTGTTAAATTGATGCCATCCAACCGGCTGGTGCCGAAGTGATCATTGCGATCTGACGTGATGTAGCTCACCGTGATGGAGTTGCGCAGCTGCATGAAATCTACGTCGTAATTCAACTGCACGCTGACGTCCCGGGTGTCGTTGTTTTCTCGATTATCCGTGGTATCCGGAACCGCGCTCGAAGTGTCGATGTCGAGATCGACTTCACCATTGTTGCGATTGTGGTTTCGAAAATTGACGGTCAAATTCGGCAAGCCCGGCCCCGGAAAAAAGGAAATCCCCGAGTTGACCGTGGTCAAGCGGGTGGTGAGATTTTGATCATCCGGATCAAAATTGTCCTGATAATTTTCAATACCCAGATTCAAATACACTTTGTTTTTAAACAATCGCAAACGGTCGCTAAAATAAAATCCCTGCAAATTGGTTCTCAGAAAGGAATTACCCAGGGACACGTATTCTGAGCCAATGGTTTTGAATCCCACTTGAATATCGTTGTTGAAATAATTGAATCTGAAATTGATATTGTAAGCCAGCGAGGTTAAATCCCTGGGATCCAGGGGCGTGGTGCTGGAGTTGATGATAAGATATTTGTTAAACTCAGCCGGATCAAACGGCAGCTCCACATCGAATTGATCTTCAATTTCAGCTTTACTGATGGTACCCGTGGAAATATCGGTGGTGACCAGACTCACTGCAGCGCTGGCTCGCAACTCAATTCGGTGATTGTCAAAAGCTAACAAAAAGTCCGAGCCAGCCACCAGATTGTCCTGCGGCGGGACGCTGTATTCGCCGGTTTTCAAAGAGGTAGTATCATCTTTCACTTTGAGCAGATTGAATCCCAGTTGAAAATTTCGACCGCTGCCAAAGCTCTGACGGATGCCCAACAAGCGCTGCCGATGCGTGCCGAAGCTCACCAGCGAGTCTTGCCCGGCAACATTTAGTTGAAAAACCGGTCCCACGCGGCGGTTGGTTTCGCCGTGCACCACATCGATATTGAAAAAGCCCAGATGAATCCGGCCGTGCACACCGCGCACTCTTTTACCCCAGAGCATGAGATCGTTGAAACGGGGATAGGTATCGCCCAGAGTAAATCCGATCACCGGCAAATCCACATTTAAGGTAAAGCGATTTCTGGCCTGGAATTGACTGCTCTCACGAGAGGTGAAATGCACTCTGGCGTCGAATTTGGCTTTGCCGTATTCTCCAAAAAAACTCCCGCCAATATTGTTGTCGGTGAATTTTTGAGCACTGATATTTTCCTGCCGCGACTCTGCGTATGCCAACCCGCGAAAATGATTCGTGACCACCGTGCGTTTTTTGACTTCTCCTTTCACTTGAAATTTCCAATCAACCGCGGGAATGGCCGCACCGTTGGTCTGATAAGCTTGTACCAACACATGGTGCTCCCCAGGCAGCAATTGGGACGCAGTGAAAGTCATGATGTTATCAGAAATTTCGGCCTCCCCGCTCACATTGACTCCGTCGATAAACAAATTTAAGCTGAGGGCGTCCACCTGAATGGCGCTGAACCCGAATGAAACCGCAATCAAAACATCTTCTCCAACTTCCAGGATTTCGTCCGGCTCCGGGCTCAAAATCAACAAGGGCGATTCATCCTCCGGCGTATCCAGGGGCTGCGGATCCAGCGGTTGGACATCCACAGGCGGCCATTCCTGCGTTGTAGAATCCGGCAAAAATTCCGGCTGGCTGGTTTCCGGCACCGAAGGCGGTAAAGTCACCACTGGAGTTTTCGTGGCCATTCCCGGGGTCACCGCCACTTTCAGAGGGGAACCGTAGGGATTCCATTCCGGCATGGTGATAACCGACTGGTCCGAAAGCAGTACCAGCAAAAAGTAGTGCAGCTCGGGCGCGGAAAATTGTCCTGGTTTCAATTCAGCAAAAAATCCCGAACCGTTTTTAGTCATTTCAAGGTAATCGAAGGAATCGGCTTCTTTTGATTTGAAATACAACCTCATAAACATTGGCTGGTTTCCGCCGCCATCTACCCGGGCTTCGATGATGAAATTCTCATTTTCTGAAACCGCTGCCACCGGCGCATGAATGATCTGCGCTTTCATTGTATTTGGTTTTGGAACTGCCGATTGGGAATGTTCGATTTTAATGACGAAACAGCCCACAACAACAAAGAACAGGCATAAAAATTTTACCTTCATGTACACCTCGACCACAATTAAAACTCAATGACCAATTTTTTCTTGTTTCCCTCTGAATCTTCAAACTCAATTTCCAGATTGGCGCCTTCGTCATCATTGCTCAGGTTAAAGATATCGTTCGGATCCCCTTGTATTCGCTCCGGCGGTGCCCCCTGAATCAAACGGCCCATTTCATTGGCGCCCAGCATCATGGTACCGAATTGGTTGAACATTTCGATTAGGCCGGTTTGACAGTACACCAGAAAGTTGTCGTTGACATACAAAGCATTGAATTCCGTGCCTTTTACCGTGGCCACTCCGGACGGCGTTTCCACGCGCATGGACGTTTTCTGGCGCGTCACTTTCGCCCACATTTCCCCAAAACTCAAAGACAATCTTTTGATGATGGAATTGTTTTCCCGCTTACCATGGATAGTGATATTTGAATTGGAGCGGACTTTCAGCAGCGACTTGTCATCGGTGAAAACCATCGCGGCCAGAGATTTGTCACCGGTGCGGATCACCTCGCCCGAATTGATTCTGGAGCCGCGGCGCACCTTATACCATTGGCTATTACCGTTTCTACTCAGTTCCACTTTACCCTTTGCTTTCAACATCAGCGCCACATCTTTGTCGTCTGCGGCGGCATATAAATAAGTTAAGTAACCGGCTGAAACCAGACATGTCAGCCACAGAATCTTCAAATATCTCAACATAACCTATTCCTTTATCGTTATTTTTAATAGGGTTGCACAAAACTCAGAAGTTATTATTTTACAAGGTGTTACAAAACCACCTTTTTGGTGCTTTTCCTCCTGTACTTAATTAGCTGTTATTAAATGAGTTATTGCAATTTCAGCCAAAATAACACCAAAAGAAAAGTACCGTAAGTACTTGTTTTTTAGTCAAACTTTCTTCATGTTTTGTGAAGCCCTATATTTTTAATGCATTTATTCAATTCGATACCCTTTGTAATTGGCGGAAAGGTCTTTGAGTTTGCGCACCAGCTCCGCAAAACTCACCGTTTCGCCATCCAGCACAAATTGCTTGGGGATGTAGCCTTCCAGCTCGCCGCCTTCTCCAAAAAGATCGTCAAAATCGGAGCCCATGATATTTCGCAAGATAAATTCAAATTGCTGTTTGCGATTGCCCATCTCATCGAGCTTGGCGATGCGAAAACAATAGATTTCGCTTTTGATTTCCATGGGCCCGCTGGAGGTTTCGACAATTCCACTTGCCCGCCAAAAATAGGTTTTTCCCGGCCGAAGCGTGAGGATTTCACCGGTGGCGGGATATTGAAACGAGGTAGCCGGAATGCGCTGCACGCGAGCTGAAAAATCTGCGCCAGTCGATGAAGCATCCAGTCCGGTTCTATCGTGCAGCACAAACAATCGCCTAAAACGGGGCTGCTGATTTAACACGTTCTCCGGATCTTCGCCCGGCCGCGCTTCCGCGACGGTCACCAGAAAGCGTTTCATTCTCGATTCCCAGCGAAATTGCGGCAGGTTGGTAAATATCTCCTGGCAGTCATGGCGCCTGCCCGTTGCAGGATGCCCCGGAAAGATCAAATCGACTTTTTTAGGGTTGGTGACGCGAATATCAAATTGGTCACTATCCAACAAAGCATTCTGCTGAGCATCTCTGACCACCACTTCAAACTGGTAGATGTCGGATGGTAATTTACCGGTGGACAACACATCTCTTAGCAGGCGTTTTACCACATTATCGGCAATTTGATAGCGGTCGAATCGATATTCACCAACATTGGAAAAAAGATGATTGTTGGTCAAGCTCAACAACTGATTTGGCGACAACGGAAACGGCCGGGTCTCGCCGCGGGATAAATTGCCATGTTCTCGGCTTGAAATAGTGAGGTTAAGAATCACAAGTCTTTGTGTCGCATCATTTTGGATATCAATAAAAAATATGGGCGGTCCGGTGGAAGGCGTGTTGATATCAAAGTCCTTTAGAAAAAACACCTCCAGTGCGTTGTCGTTCACAAACCGATGACTCACCCGAACTTGAGCAAAGACCGGCATAAAGATAACAAGCACCAGAATCAAGACAATCAATGATTTCATTTGAACTCCTTTAGCTGGACTCTTAAAAAACGAGAGGAAATGAATGGAATTTATCGAAAAAAAATACGATTGTATCAAGCTAATACAATTTATAAATACAAAAGAAATAGCAAAATGAAGAAAAATTAACAGGAAATAATTTTAATCTAATTCAGGTAATTTACGATTAATTAAAAAAATAACACCGGAATAGACTTTTGCGGAAAATTAGAACTCGGGATGCAATAAACGGAACACGATTGAAAACACTTCGCGGAAAACATAAGGAAAGGCTCTCCAGGCGAGAATAATGCCTAAAAAGGAGAAGGCGGGCTGACTCATCATGCTTTTGAATTTTAAGGCAGTCTGGTCAGACATAAAAAGCGTGATGACGCTGTGACCGTCCAGTGGCGGGAACGGAAATAAATTAAAAATGAATAAAATCAGATTTAAAATTAATAATACGCTGAGCAATTTCGCCAGGCCAAACCACATACCCTGTTCGGCCACCACGATGCTGGTAAAAGAGATCTGCTCTCTCATGGGTGCGGAAAAAACTTCGGCGGCCAGCCCCAATTTCATGATAAAAAACGCCAAGACGGCGATGGTCAGGTTGGCTGCCGGTCCGGCAGCCGCCATCCAGGCCGCCTTTCTGGGATGCCGCGCCGCCCAATGAGGATCATACGGTGCGCTGGCCCAGCCCAGCATCCAGCCGAACAGAAAAAACGAGATCAACGGCACCACCACCGTGCCAAACGGTGAACGCTTAATGTGGGGAATTGGGTTGAGGGTAACCTGTCCCACCAGGTAGGCCGTGTAATCTCCGCCTTTCATGGCGGCCAGGGCGTGCGAGGCTTCATGGGCGGTGAATGAAAATAAAAACGCTACGTACCAGGTGAACAAATCGGCAAAATTGATGGATTCCATAATTTTAAATTAAATATCGAATTGCAAAATGTCAAGGAATTAGGAGAATTATGAACATTCAGAAAGACAAAGTTTGTCGTCACTTCAATTTCAACAAAATGGTTTTTCGCTCGGTGGATTCATTCATGATATCATGTTAATCCTGGCGGGCAAACAATTCGAAACTGGTGCAAACGACTTAAAATTTAAATTCCCAAAATCCGTTGATAAAACAGATTAAACACCTTTTTGTTTGGCCATCTGACTGGATAATTTCGCTGCACCACCACTTTGTCGCCATCGCGCTCATCTTGGTCAATTTGAAAGGAAAACAGATATTCACCGCCGTCCTGCAGCCCCATATCCAGTTTACCGAATCGCAAATCGTTAAAATATAAAACGCTGTCCTTTTTAGAAATCACGAAAAATCCTTTGGAAGCGCGTGTCAGGTGGTCAACTTCCTGATGATTTTTCAGGGTCTCCAGCAAATGGTGATTTTTAGCAATGTAGCGAAATTGAATTCGGTTATCCAGATCCAGCAGGGAATACAGACCTTCATAATAGCCGTTTTCATCTTCCACAACACCCCGCCAGAGAAGGTTGTTGAACGGCGTAGGATTGGTGAAATAACGCTGGTAGGAGATATTCTGCTGCTTTAAGGCTTTTTCAAAGACATGGTTGATGTAGAGTTTGTTGACCACGGTCAAGCCTAAATAGAGGCTGCTGACGGTCAAACCCAGATAGCATAGTATTCGACGCTTACGGGAGGTGCGTTGGAAAAACATCAGAGCGATCACGCTGATCAAGAACGGCACTGTATAAAATGGGTCCACCACAAATATGGTATTAAAAGCCACCTGGTAATCACTGAACGGCTGAAAAAGCTGGGTGCCGTAATTGGTGAAGCTGTCCAACAGCGGATGCGTAAAAATGCTCCAGAAGGTGAGTTTGGTCCAATCGCGCCAATCTGTTTCACTTTTCGAATGAATTTTGTAAATCAGGTAAGCGAGGATGGGGGCAAACATGACCGCAAAAACGATGGAATGCGAAAAGCCGCGGTGGAAAGTCAAACGTTGAACGTCGCTCAGCAGTGGCGCGGCTAACACATCTAAATCTGGAATCATGCCAGCGGCCGCTCCCCAGATGACCGCTTTGTTGCCGACCTTTCTTCCCAAAACCGCTTCGCCTACGGCCGCTCCCAGCGTGATTTGTGTAATGGAATCCATACTCGCTTCTTTTCACCTGAAGTATTAAACGGACAAACGTCTCTATATGCCCTGATAAATTAAGAACAAAATATAAACTGCTTCTATTAAAATGTCAATATAATTTATTTCATCCAATTTCATTTTTAATCAAGCAGTAAGCTGCCACTCCCTTGCTCTATGCTGTTTCACGGTTTGTTTGCTGCCATCGTGGCTCCAGCCCGCCGCTCGAAAAATATAGGACAAGCGTACGGGCAATGGATTCAGTTTCTCTGCTATTATAGGAGTCATCCGAATCAGAGTTACTCCACACTTGCGTTCCAAAATAGAAATCTTGGAAAGAGAACGGGGAGGATGTCCTGCAGAAATTCTATCAAATGTTTTTTAAATCGTACACACATGGCTTACGGCTATCCAGTTAACTCAGCTTGAACTTATAAAAGCTCTTTTCGATTGATATAAACCTTAATCGTCATGCCCGCGAAGGCGGGCATCCAGAGGTTTCGACCGCCTCAAATCTTTGTTTCTAAATGGATTCCCGCTTTCGCGGGAATGACTGACTATAGCATTCTTTTAAATACTGAATTCAGTAATAACCCCGTTTCTGAGCAAACTGGATAGCCGTACACATGGCTTCACATCCTAAGTAAAAGGGCCGTTAAAATTTGAATCCAAGATTGAAATGCGAGAGAAAAGCGTGGCGGCTGCCACCCATCAAGGTCAGCTCCAACGGCCCTAATGGCGTCAAGGCGCCCAGCGTGATTCCAATTCCCGACTCAAACCGACTCTTGGTGATCTGTTTATTCCACTCGGCAAAGGTGTTGCCGGCGTTCATGCGAAGCTGGACAAATATCCTGGAAAAAATTTCATACTGGAGGCCTAATTGTACAAACTGCACGTGCGGCCCCACAAATTCCTGAGATTTAAAGCCCAAAAATGAGGTACTGGTGAGGACGGTTTCACCGAAAACGAGGGGAGAATCTACCCCGCCAAGAATGAACTGATAATGGGAAGGCAGTTCCCTGCCTTTGGTGGTGCCAAGCCAGATTTCACTCAACAATGAAAGTTTTCGATGCAGGGGCAGCGCCCCTTTGAAAGCAAACAAATGTCGTGAAAAATCCGAAAATTGGCCAAAACGGTTGTCGCCAAATTCGTTCCGCACCAACAAGAATACTCCGCTGCTGGGAAAATTCGCCCGATTGAAGGTATCCACCCACACCAGAGCTAACAGTAACAAAAGTTCGTTTTGCTGCGAAGGAAAATCCGGCGGTGCAATTTTGGGAGACACTTCGAAGATCTCACTGCGCAGCCCGAAGCCCGCCACCACTTGTGTGGAAAAGAGCGTACCCAGCAAGGCTTCCACGCCAGCCGACTTCACCTCCAGCTGCGCTTCCCGACGAGCATCTCGGAATACATCCAGCAGCTCTTCAAAATAATTCAAGCGAGCGCGAAAGCCAAATCGGGGACGCAGACCCAGATGAAAAAAGTATTGACTGTCAAATCCAATTTGTTCGCCTAACTTCAAATCCAGATTTAAAAAGGAGCCTTTACGCACCAGATTCCTGAAAACGGTGTTCAGCAACAGCGTGGTTTCATTTCGACTATCGAAGCGCAGACCAAACCGAAACAAATGTTCACTTTTTTCAATAACCTTTAAATGCAAGACGGCCCCGGTTTTCACAGGTTTGATTTGATAGGTGACCCGCTCAAATAATTGCGCGCTGTAAACCCGAGCAATGGCCGCTTCGAGCTCATCCAACTGGCACCAACCCGGCGAGTGCAGGCCCAGCTCGGAGAGAATCAGTTTTCGGGAGACATTGGTAAGGCCAGCGATTCGGATGTTCACGATATAAACAGAATCGGGTAGATGTTTTTGCGGCGCCTGCCATTGAAAAGTAAACTGCGCCAGCGAGTCTTTGATGGCAAGCAATTGCGGCAGCATGTTTCGGGCTGCGGACTCCCCGCGCGCGAACAGCGTGTCGATTTCATTAAAATTTAACATCGTCATGTCTTTCACGTCTGGCAGGATCAGCACATCGCAAAGCTGACGCTGCTGCAGTGTGGAATTCACGCTCATGATGCTGATGGCCTGGTCTAAAATGTTCACGAACGATTTCAACTCCTCCTCCTGGTGCAGCGGTGCGCTGACATCCACTCCGATGACGATGTCGGCTCCGTAATTTTTCACATCCTCAACGGGAAAATTGCGCACCAGTCCACCATCCACCAACAGATGTTTGCCGATTTTAATGGGGGTAAAAATAGAAGGCAGCGCCATGCTGGCGCGAATGGCGTCGGGTAAAAAACCCTCCTTGAGCACCACTGCTTTGCCGGACACGATATCGGTGGCCACACAGGCGAAGGGAATGGGCAAATCCGCGAAATTATCCACCCCGTGCACAGGCAAAGTCAGACGTGCAAGTTTTTGTGAGATTTTTTGACCGGCGATCAAACCGGATGGTAATTGCACCTTCTTGTTTCGGATGGGCAGAGACGCGATGTATCTTCCATCCCACATCTTTTGCTCCATGCCTAACGCGCGTCTTCCGACTTCATCGGTGAACATTTCATTCCAGTCGGTGTAAAGGGCGATTTCTTCGAGATCGCGCGCGTTGTAGCCCACAGCATACAATCCTCCGAGGATGCTGCCGATACTGGTGCCCGTGATGTAATCGATGGGCAAACCGATTTCTTCGATCACTTTGAGAACGCCGATATGTGCAAAGCCTTTGGCCCCACCGCCGCTCAGCACCAATCCAATTTTAGGCCGCTCCTGTGCCTGCGCTGGCCCAGGAGGGCCGTTCAAAATATAAACCGCACAAAAAAGGTATATTCTTAATCTTGAAAACCGCATAATTCTGTTTCACTTTTTCAATTCTAAAATAAAAATCCTGGTGATGAATTGCAACCTTCACAAAATTTTGAAAGATGAATGTTCATTTTTGAAATCCATCAACAAACGATGTGATTAAGAGCAAATGCAATTTAATATTCGAACTCCTTTTTTTTAAACGAAATAAAAAGGTGTTAGCAAAGGTCCGGAAATTTATCAACAAACCGCCGACAGTCACTGTATGAAAAGAATAAGCGATCTTTAACTGCGAGTTTATATGCCGGAATGATTAGCAAGAGGTAAGAGAAATGAAAAGGAAGTCAGGACGACAAGCACTTAGAAAAGCGGGCGTATTTCAGTCAGAAATACAAATGTCGGTCTCTTTGTTCGGACAGGTGTAGCACGCATCTTCTTTAATTGAAAAGTTTTCCAATCCCTCCAAACCCTCACTGCAGCAGCCCGAGCTTCTTTTTTTGTATTGACTGAAATGCAAACTGAGTGCGAACAAAACAAAGGCACCGACAAAAAAACCAAATACCACTATATACTGAAGCATAAATTAATTCTTTTTTAATTTTTATGAAAGATGAAATTTTCAAACGCTGGCGTCATTTTTTCCTCGAATCCGTGTTCTCCTCTTACGATCAGATAGACAAGGAGTTCCTGCTGCACGGCTAATTCAAATCCGTCCACAGGGCCTAAAACATTAATGGCGGTGGCGAAGCCATCCGCTAGCATACACGATTTATGCAACACCGTCACCGACGCCAATTTATGCATGATGGGTTTGCCGGTGCGGGGATCAATTGTGTGTGAGTAGCGTACGCCGTCTTTTTCAAAGTAATTGAAATAGTCGCCCGAAGTGGCCAGGGCATTATCTTTCAGATGCAAAACCATTTGCAGACCACTGGGATCGTCCGGCGATTCGACGCCGATCCGCCACATCTGCCCGGTGGGGCCACGGCCTTTCACCCGCACTTCACCGCCGATTTCGACCATGTAGTTTGTTATCCCGCTGGTTTCTAAATACTCTGCTACGCGGTCCACACCAAATCCTTTGGCGATGGCAGACAGGTCGCAGTACACTCCGGGTAAAGTTTTTCGCACGGCCGGCGGCTCGGCTCTCACGGCAATCTTTTCATATCCGGTCAGGGCTTTTTTCTTCCGAATCTCCTCATCGGATGGAATCAAAGCCGCTAGATGCTCAGGCCCGAATCCCCAGAGATTGACCAGCGGCCCGACTGTGGGATCAAATGCGCCGTTTGACTTTTTAGCTATTTCAAGCGCCGCGGTTAACACTCTCGCAAAATCGCTGGAAATGGCAAACCAGTCCGAGCCTTCAGAACGGTTGAATTGAGAAATTTCCGAATCCGGTAGGTAGGTGGACATTTGCTGATTGACCTGCAGCAGAATTTCATCGATGGCGGTCTCCAATTCTTCAGAATTCAGATCCGGCATTTGTCCAGTATTTTTCACCATCTTCACCACGAACGTGGTGCCCATGGTGTTGCCTTCAATGACGAGCAAATCGGTTGTTGGTTCGTCATTTTTACAGCCGATTAGACACACCAACAGGAGAAGTGAAATCAGCCGTTTCGTTTGCAGCATCATTCTAATGATTTTCTATTCTCAATTTTAACAGGTGGCGATTGGTATTTTATTTTTTCTTTTTCCACTTCCAGTCTTCGTAAAAATTCCAGCTTACCATGGCATTGAGCTCGCTGAGCTCGCGATCCTTCTCCAGTAAACCGGCGCGAATCACATCGCCGGTGGAAAGCAGACCGATGTACTTTCCCTCCTTTTCGATAAAGAGATGGCGCTGACGCAGCCCAAGAAATTTGTCCAGCAAATGATAAACCGTGTCAGTGTGCGGAGCGGTGATGAGATCTTTGGTCATATAATCACCGATTTTGGCTTTTTTCGGATCAAATCCCTTTGTTAGAATATCCTCCATGAGGTCGCGTTCGGTCCAGATTCCGACAATTTTCTCGCCATCTTTGATCACCATAGAACCGAAGCGGTTTTCAACCATGATCTTCAACGCTTCCTCAATGGTGGTGTCCGGAGAAACCCAGATCATATCTGAACTTTTTTCATTAATGATATCTTCTGCGGTTTTCATCTCACTCTCCTTATTTTTGAAAAATGTATTATCAAAAGTGCTTGCTATTTAGCACCTGTATGAAAACGATCCCTCTCCTCCCTGAAGGCTTCCTGGCCGAGGGTAATCCCTCCTTCGCTCGGCGGGGCCTGTCGTGAGCTTTGTAGTTGGGACACCTTCGCATAAGAGATTCTTTATCGCGCATTTTCGAGTTTTCATTCAAACACGATTATTACAACGAAAGTTTGTCATTCTGAGGTTTACACTACCGACTGTAGTTCATTCAGTAAGAAACTGCCATTTCTTAGAAGCACAAAGATCGCCAAATTCGATTGTTTTCACCTCAGATAATGGGCGAAGAATCTGGTAAACCAGCCGAACCAGATTTTTCGCTCCGTAAATTCTGGTAAATAAACCTCACAACAGGAATTTGTGCTCGGAATGACAGAGTGTTAAAAAACTTCCCGCTTACCCAAATAGTTCTGCATGCCTGAGAAACTACCTTCATCAAGCAAACGAATCGAACATATTGCGGAAGGAGTCCTGGCTATCCTCCGAAATCATCCAGCATGATGTTTTCAGGCTCCACACCGAGATCATCTAACATTTTGATTACGGCGCTGTTCATCATGGGTGGACCGCACATGTAATATTCGCAGTCCTCCGGAGCGGGATGATCTTTCAGGTAGTTGTCGTAGAGAATTTGATGGATGAAGCCCGTGTGGCCGGTCCAGTTGTCTTCGGGCAACGGTTCCGAAAGCCCGATGTGCCATTCAAAATTATCGTTTTCTTCGGCTAATTTGTTGAAATCCTCCACGTAAAACATCTCGCGCAAACTTCTGGCCCCGTACCAGAAGGTTATTTTCCTCTTGGTTTTGATTCTTTTCAACTGATCGAAAATGTGTGAGCGCATGGGAGCCATGCCGGCGCCACCACCGATGAACACCATTTCAGCGTCGGTATCTTTAGCAAAAAATTCACCGTAAGGTCCGGAAATGGTCACGCTATCGCCCGGTTTCAAGCTAAAAATATAGGAGGACATCTGGCCTGGCGGCACATCCGGTTTAGATGGCGGCGGCGTGGCGATTCGGACATTGAGCATGATAATGCCTTTTTCTTCCGGGTAGTTTGCCATGGAATAAGCTCGCACGATGGGCTGGTTCACTTTCGAAACATAACGCCAAAGATGATACTTGTCCCAATCGGGACGGTATTCCTCTTCCACATCAAAATCTTCATATCGCACCTCATGCGGCGGCGCTTCGATTTGAATGTAGCCGCCCGCGCGAAAATCAACACTTTCCCCCGCAGGCAGTTCCAGCACCAGCTCTTTGATAAAGGTAGCCACGTTGTGATTTGAGCGCACTGTACAATCCCATTTTTTAATGTCAAACACTTCCGCCGGAACTTCGATTTTCAAATCCCTTTTGACGGGTACCTGACAGGAAAGGCGGTATTTCTCCCGCACCTGTTTTCTATTTAACTTCGAAGTTTCGGTGGGTAAAACATCACCCCCACCCTCTTTGACGATCAATTTGCATTCACCGCAGGTACCGCCGCCACCGCAAGCCGAGGGAATAAAAATTCTCATATTCGCCAGAGCGTTCAAAAGTTTTTCTCCCATAGGCACCACAAGCGTATGATCGGGGTCATCATTAATGTAAATTTTTACATTGCCACTGACCACTAACTTTGACTTGGCAAGAAGAATCACCATCACCAGTGCCAACACAATGAGCGTGAACATGACTACGCCGAGTAAAATGAGACTAAGTCCTGTCATAAATCCTATCCTCGTTTACAATTGAATTCCAGAAAATAACATAAACGCCATGGCCATGAGTCCCACCGTGATAAAAGTGATACCCAGACCCCTCAACCCTTTGGGGACATCGCTGTATTTCATTTTTTCTCGGATGCCAGCCAGACCGATAATCGCCAGCGCCCACCCTGTACCGGAACCAAACCCATAGACGACGCTTTCCGCGAAATTGTAATTGCGCTCGACCATAAACAGCGAGCCGCCAAGAATAGCACAATTAACCGTAATCAGCGGCAAAAAGATTCCGAGGGCGTTGTACAGTTTCGGAACGAATTTGTCGAGTGCCATTTCCAAAATCTGCACCATGGCCGCGATGACGCCGATGTAAGTGATGAGTCCCAAAAAAGTCAGATCCACATCGGGTAGTCCCGCCCAGCTCATGGCGCCTGGGCGCAGCACATTATTGTAGATCAAATTGTTCACAGGAATGGTAATCGCCTGCACCAAGATTACGGCGATGCCCAGCCCCATGGCGGTTTCGACTTTTTTGGACACCGCCAGGTAAGTACACATACCAAGAAAAAAGGCCAGCGCCAAGTTTTCAATAAAAATGGATTTAATGAATAAACTCAAATAATGTTCAAACATGACTCAATCCTCTTCTACTTGTTCTGGTTTCCAGGTTCTGAGAACCCAAATTAACAACCCGATCAGAAAAAAGGCACTGGGTGGCAAAAGAAACATGCCATTCGGAATATACCACCCGCCTTCCGTATTTAACGGCAATACCGAAATACCCACCAGTTTACCGGATCCCAACAATTCTCTAAAAAAGCCAACGATCAGCAGCACCACGCTGTAGCCCAGACCGTTACCAATGCCGTCAATGAAACTGGCCACCGGTGGATTTTTCAAAGCATAAGCTTCTGCCCGCCCCATAATAATACAATTTGTAATGATAAGCCCCACAAATATCGAAAGTTGCTTGCTGATGTCGTAAGCATAAGCCCGTATAAATTGATCCGCAATGATCACAAGCGAAGCGATGATGGTCATTTCAACCAAAATTCGGATACTGCTCGGGATATGGTTTCGTATAAAACTCACCGACAGATTCGAAAAAGCAACCACAAAAATCACCGCCAGCGACATGACGATGGAGGTTTCCAATTTCGAGGTCACTGCCAAAGCTGAACAAATTCCCAGGATCTGCAATCCGATGGGATTGTTGTTAAAAATGGGGTCAACCAGGACCTTGCGGTACTTGTTCATTATATTAACTCCTCTTGCAATTTCTTAAGAAAAATTCCATATCCCGAATCCCCCAGCCAAAATTTCACCAGGTTGTCCACGCCGCGCGTGGTCAGCGTGGAACCAGACAGACCGTCGATCTTATATCTGGCATCGGCTCGCGATTTATCCACTTTGCCCTTGATAACTTGAATTTTGACCTGGCCGTTTTCATCGAAGGCTTGTTTGCCTTTCCAGCTTTGTTTCCAGGTGGGGTTATCCACTTCCCCGCCGAGCCCGGGCGTTTCACCGTGTTCGTAAAAAGTCAAGCCCCTGATGGTTTTTAAATCCTTATCCAGCGCCATAAAACCGTACAAAGTGGACCATAGCCCTTTGCCGTAAATCGGCAGGATGATTTTCTCAGTATGCTCATTTTCCTTTACGAGATAAATGAGCATATATTTCGGCATCCGTTTGATCCCAGCGAGATCTTTTTCTGCTGGTATGACTTTCCCATATTCAGGATGTGCGGCCAAATTTTTCATATCATAATTTTCAATGTTCAGGACCTCGTCGAATCTCGACTCTGGAACCATTTCGCCGGTACTCAAATCAATGATGGTCGGCTCTATTTTTTCCTCGTAAGTCTGCTTGATATCCATTCCCTCGTGGTACAGATCGCCGACTAACAGGATATTTTTAACTTTGTCCAGTTTTTTATTTTCTGTCTGAATAGCATTTAACGTTACCGCCGCGGTGGAAACCAGAATGGAGCAAACCATGCAAACGCCCAGCGCAACGACGATGGTTTTTTTTATGCTGTCATTGGACATTTCTCAGTAATCTCCTCTTGATATTTTTGTTGATCACGATTCTATCGATTATCGGAGCAAATACGTTTCCAAACAAAATAGCCAGCATCATGCCTTCCGGAAAAGCGGGATTAATCACGCGAATGAGCACCACCAGCATCCCGATAAACAGACCGTAAACGTACTTGCCGGCCTCGGTCATGGCCGCGCTCACTGGATCCGTGGCCATGAAAACCGCGCCAAACGCAAAACCTCCCAGCACAAAATGCCAAACGGGAGTCAAATGAAACATGGCATTGGTATCGCTGCCGATGACATTCAGCAAGGACGAAAGCCCGACCATTCCCACAACAATGCTGAGCATGATGCGCCAGGAACCGATGCCGGTGGCGATCAAAACCAACGCCCCGATCAAGCACGCGAGCGTCGAGGTTTCTCCCATGGAACCCGGCATGATGCCCAAAAAGGCGTCGCTCCAGGAGACGCTTAATTTCAACGCCGGATCCGCCACTTCCGCCAGGGGTGTGGCTCTGCTGAATCCGTCCACGGCCACCCACACGGCATCGCCGGAAATTTGCGCGGGATAAGCAAAAAACAGGAACGCGCGCGCAGTCAAAGCCGGATTCAAAATGTTTTTTCCCACACCGCCAAAAATTTCCTTACCGATCACCACACCAAAGGAGATGCCGATGGCCACCTGCCACCAGGGAATGTTTGGCGGCAAGATCAAAGGAAACAGCAAGCTCGTCACCAAAAATCCTTCGTTTATTTCATGCTTTCTCACCGAAGCAAACACCACCTCCCAGAAGCCGCCGACGGCGATGGTCACCGCGTACACCGGCAAAAAATACAAAGCGCCATGCATCATGTTTCCGAAAATACTTTCGGGATTGAGCCCCACACCGAGCCATGAAAGCACGCTGCCGCGCCATCCCGCCACAGCAGAGACGCCGAGTTTATTCAGGGCTAAATTTGCCTGCAAGCCGGTATTGTATAGCGCCATGGCAACCGCTGGCAGCAGTGCGTACACCACCACCATCATCATGCGTTTTAAATCCAGTGCATCCCGAACATGAGAAGCGGTTTTTGTCACCTTCCCGGAAGTAAAGGCAAAGGTGTCCAGCGCTTCATAAAGCGGATAAAGTCTCGCTAATTTACCACCCTCTACAAAATGTTTCTCCTGACTATCGAGAAATTTTCTTAAAACTTTCACTATCCTTCCTTTTCGATTAAGGTTAAATTTCTTCTGAGCGACAGACCGTGATCTATTTTCGAAGGACAAACATACGTGCAGAGCGCCAGGTCTTCCTCATCCAGCTCCAGGCAGCCAAGCTGCTCGGCCTCTTCCACATCGTCCACCGCCAACGCTCGCAACAAAAAAGTTGGTAAGATATCCAGCGGCATGACTTTTTCGTAGCTGCCTACCGGCACAATGGCGCGCACGCCGCCGTTGGTGGAAGTGGTGAAATGGAAACTTTTTTTATTCAACCATTTTGAAATGACCACATTTTTTACGGAATACAAATTAAATCCCGGGCTAAGCCAGCCTAAAAATTGCTTTTGACGATTTTCTGGCACAACGGAAATTTGCTGATGGAATCGCCCAAGATAAGCGGTTTCTTCACGGGCCGTACGTCCCGACAAAACCGAACCCGAGATAATTCGGTTCTCTCCCCCTGTCAGCTCATCGGTGGTCAAATCCGCCACTGCGGCGCCGATTCGGGTTTTCAACAGACGCGGTGATTTCACCGACGGCCCGGCCAAAGAAATGACTCGTTGCATGTTGAGCCGGCCGCTGGTAAACAGGTCGCCGATGGCCGCCACATCCTGCGCTCCAACATGCCACACGGTTTTGTTGCGGCTCACGGGGTCCAGGAAATGAATGTGGGTACCCGGGTTTCCGGCCGGGTGCGGACCCGCAAACTCCTCAACCACCAGTGCATCTAATTCCACCGTGGGAACGGTGGAATTAGGAGCTTTGCAAAGAAATAGCTTGCCATCCGTCAACCGTGACAAAACAGCGAGGCCATTTTTAAAGCTGCGTTCGCGCCGGTCCAGAACCTTTTCCACCGGCGGCCCCAACGGGTTGGTATCCATGGCGGTGATGAAAATGGAATGCGGCTGGGTTTCGGGATCCGCCACTTTGCTGAAAGGCCGCGCCCGCAAAGCGGTCCACAACCCAGACTCAAGCAAGTTTTCCACGACTTTTTTCCGGTTGAGCGCAGAAAGCTTGCCTTCCGGAAAGGATTGAAATGTCAGTTCTGCGCTCCCTTCCAGACGGATCACGATGGACAAAAACGCGCGTTTTAAGCCGCGATTGATGGCCACAACCTTGCCCGCACCCGGTGAGGTGTAGCGCACCGACGGCATTTTTTTATCTGTGAACAAAAGCTGTCCCAGCTTAACCTCGTCGCCGACTTTTACCATCATGGTGGGTTTCATGCCAACATAATCTTCACCAAGCAGGGCCACTTGCGACGGCTTTTTGGCGTCATGGATCTCAAACCGGGGTTGCCCATGAATAGGTAAATCCAAGCCTTTTTTAATCTTGATCATGCGTTAATGAACCTTGTTAAATTAATAAATCGCTAAACTCTCTGAGATTAACAAACCGCAATTTTGTTCGCTTCAATATGTCAGTTTGGAATAATGGGAAACAGTCGTTTCAAAATAACCGTCGATTCGCAAAATTGGTGCCAAAAATCTGTCCGGAATATTAATAATCAAATCGCTCTAACGGGCTGTTTTTTAAAACATTTTCCCTAACAAGATCGAGCGATGTTTTGCTGTTAAATTAATTTTGTTCTCAATCCTGAGAAAATGGGGTTTATTATTCCTAATTTTAAGAGTATAATATATTTAATTAATAATGAAATTCAAGTTATTTTACAATAAATTGAAATTGAGGACGCCGGTTTTGCCGATTTCATGGAAAAAACAATAAGGATTGCAAAGGAGAAATGAAATTGAATCGCGACCGCCTCTAGGCCGCTTGTTCAAAAAGGTGAGTTGTTTTCAGGATTTGAACAGAAAGCCTAATAGAATGCTGTTAAACTCATCAGGACGCTCCCAGAAAGACGCGTGACCGGCTGCGGGCAATATGTGAAGCTCAGAATTGGGAATACGTCTGGCAAGGGTAGCGGAATAATGAACCGGCTTGAGAATATCTTTCTCGCCCACGATGACGCAGACCGGTTGTTGAATCTTTTGAAGATGCTCGGTGATATTTATTTTTAAAAAGCAGCGGCAGAGTTGGATCACTGAGGGCAAATGCAACGCCTTTGCCGCCTCGATTCGGTTCATGAGTAAATCAAAATGGTCCGCAAAAAAATCCTCGCTAAAATTCCAGAACCAGGTGGAGCGATAGAACAATTCATGGTCGCCGGTTTGCGCCGCCAGTATCCAGCTTTCGATGATGGCCCGCAGTTGCGGTTCAACATGGCTGACGGCATTACTGATAATCAGACGCTTGCACAAATCAGGGTAGCGCAACGCAAAATAAAGGGCCAGTTCCCCGCCGTAAGAAATTCCCCCGATGTTAGCCGAGTTGATTTTCAAGGCTTCCAGCAAAGCCGCCAGATCCGCAGCGTGCGTATCCCAGGTATATTCTGAATCGCCCTCACGCCATTTTTGCGACTGTCCCTGTCCACGCATATCATAGAGAAGCACCCGGAAATGTTCCTTGAGAACGGGCACTTGATATACCCAGCTGGCGGTGTTTGCCATCACGCCGTTGTTCAGCACGAGGTGGTCGTTGCCTTTGCCGTGCAATTCATAATATAGCTCAACATCGTTTACAATGATATGCGGCATGAGTCAACCTCATTTTGAAATGCATTCAGTCCCGCGGGATTTTGTTGAATTTTTTTACCAGGGAAATAATCCATAAAAAAGTAACTCCGAGATACGATCCCGTGATCCACCAGACATGCTGCAACCGCTCGGCGACCGCAAGATTCACCCGAAAGGTCAAATGAAAAATGACGCCCAGGAACACCAGAGTCGCCATACCTAAATACTGCAAGCGGTCGCAAATCAGTTTGAGTGTAGCTTGTTTTCGTTCCGCAGCCAGCCAGTATTCTTTTCTGGGTAAGTTGATGAAAGAATGGGACAGCCGCGGCAATAAGTAGGTTAACCCCCAAAACGTTAAAAAGGTCAGCACCGCCACCCCAGCATAAATGCCAACCAACGTGGTTTTGCTGGACCAGCTGTCTGGCAAACCTGCGGCGTTGAAATGGGTAGCGACTTCCTCCGGCAAGAATGAATAATAATAACTCAGATGAAAAATATTTCCCAAAAAGACGAGGATGAAAATTTTCAAACTGTTGGCGACGGTTTTCATGTTATTTTAATACCGATTCAAATTACCTATTAGATGGGTACCACTTTCTGCTCATTTTTATCAGCAGTAAGATCAAAGGCGTGCCGTGCCAGAATAAATCAAATATATCGATGGCCTGAACCAGGTTTCCCTGAAACATCATCTGCAATTTTTGAAACAGATGCGACTTCGGAAATACGGGCGCCACAGCTAAAAGTAAGGCCAAGGCTGCCAACGGCAGTAGCGGTATTTTATCAATCCAGATCGATTTCATAATTGTAAACAAGCATCATCACATTGGACCACGCTGTAATTTAATGAGTATCATAAATAATTTCAACAAAAATCAGCCTTGATTTGCGAAACCTCACTAACGAGGAGGGAGGCAATCAATCTCGTTCCCAAATTTTATTTGGGGATGATTGGGCTCCCCCTAAAGACTAAGGTTTTACACTTTTACTGCAATTTCACTTGCTTATTCTGCGTTTAGGTTGTATCTTCACTCATCAAATTCACAAACAATCGTTGAGCTAAAAATGTGGATTGTATTGCATGAGGTGGCATAGATTGTCACATCGCTCAATTGGCAGGTGGATGAAAATTTTGGTGGCATGAGCAAATATTTCCCATTCCTGAACTGGCTTTTTCATTATCGCAAACAAGACTTCAAAGGGGATTTAAGCGCAGGCTTAACCGTCGCCGTAATGCTGATACCCCAGGGCATGGCGGTTGCTTTGTTGGCGGGCCTGCCGCCCATCGTCGGGCTTTATGCTTCGGTGGCGCCGTTATTTATCTATGCGCTATTCGGAACCTCGCGCCAAATGTCGGTGGGGCCGGTTGCGATCATTTCCTTGCTGGTGGCGTCGGGAATAGGCCGGTTTGCGGAGCCCGGAAGCGAACAATATATTTTGTACGCGACGGTTTTGGCAGGCATGGTAGGATTGATATTGTTTTTCATGGGATTAATTCGCCTGGGGTTCATCATCAATTTTTTATCGCATCCGGTGATTAGCGGCTTTACTTCGGCGGCCGCGGTGATCATCGCGTTTTCACAACTAAAGCATCTCCTGGGCATCTCCATTCCGCACACCCTCCACGTAGAAAAGATCATTTCGTATTCCATACAGCATATAGATGCCGTCAACCTGCCAACGATTTTGATTGGTACCGGTTGTATCCTCACGCTGCTGGTATTAAGGTGGTGGAAATCTACTTTTCCCAGAGCCCTGATCGTGGTAGCGGCGAGCACGGCCAGTGTCTGGGCGTTCGGTTTGCAAGTGGCTGGCGTCAACATCATGGGCGAGGTGCCCAAAGGATTACATGGATTCGAGATTCCCCAATTTGCACCGGCCACACTCACAGCTCTGTTTCCGATAGCGGTGGCCATCGCCTTGGTTGGATTCATGGAATCCATTGCGGTAGCGAAAAATTTTGCGGCAAAAAACCATTATGAAGTTGATGCGAATCAGGAGCTCATCGGCCTGGGATTAGCCAACATCGCCGCCAGTGTGTTTGGCGCCTATCCCGTCACTGGCGGTTTTTCGCGATCGGCGGTCAATGCCCAGTCAGGCGCTCGCACCGGTCTGGCTTCGATGATCACGGCAGTCACCATTGCCCTGACGTTGTTGTTCCTGACCCAGCTTTTTTATTTTCTACCCACTGCCACCCTCGCTGCCATCATCATCGTGGCGGTTGTCGGCTTGATCGACCTGAAAGAAGTCAAGCATCTTTATCTGGTAAAAAGAACCGACCTGATATCTTTAGTAGTCACTTTTTTTGCAACCCTGATTTTAGGCATTGAAAAAGGTTTGATTTTGAGTATCGTCGCCTCGTTGATCTTGGTAACCAAACGCACCACTCATCCGCATTGCGCGATTCTGGGTCGTCTGCCCGGCACCAAGATTTACCGAAACATCGAACGCTACCCCGAGGCCATCACCTTGAATGGGCTGGTCATTTTGAGAATTGACGCTTCACTTTATTTTGCCAACGTGTCGTTTTTAAAAGACCGGTTTCAAGAAATTATCCACAACTACAACTCAAATCTCAAAGCCATCATCTTCGATGCCAGCAGCGTGAATGATATCGATTCATCTGCAGACACCGCTTTACAAGAAATCGCCGATTCCCTGCGGCAACGAAATATCAGCCTTTATTTTACCAATGTCAAAGGGCCGGTGCGGGATGTGATGCGAAACTCCGGATTTTACCAAAAACTTGGCGCTGATCATTTCTTCTTCAGCAACCACGACGCTGTGCTGCATTTCTTAGATGAAAAAATGGACATCAAAAATGAACTGCCGGGGAAGGCGGTCAAGCGTAAACTGATTTCCAAATTATTTTAGCCGCTTAACTTTTTTCCATTGAAGACCGCGTTGCAACTCGATTAAGGTTGACTTTACACTTGCCATTTTATATATTTTAAAATGACTTTTCATCTCCATTTTCAATTGAGAAGCCGGATTATCAAAAGAAAATACGCCGATTAATTCAACTCTTACCTAATTTGAGCGATGCCTGATGGATGCGGGAAAGGTGTTGCGGGAGTGAGGAGAAAAACACGTGGAAGAGCCGGTGTGAAAATGTAACGCAAACATCTTGCTTGCGAGAATGGATTGCAAAGAAAACAAGAACTTAGCTTAAGTTATAGACCTACTTTAACAAGCCAGAGGCGTGTTTTACCATGTTTTCACACAGTCTCTGAAGCGTGAACATCTTTGATTCTGAACACTTGAATCCGTTGACAGGCCCATTCAACGCTAAATTGCTCATTTTTGGTCTGATAGGATTTTATCCTAAGTTTTTCACACATCGTATAAACGCAATTTCAAGAAGGCAACCGTTAATGGAATAACAAACCAATCAGAGTAAAAAACGGCCACGAGCCGCTCTGAAGGAGAATACAGAATGGACAGAGAATTGCGTCAGCAATTGAATGAAATCAACACCAAATTGGACAAATTAACCAGCGGGGAAACAACTGCCCAAAAGTCCAAAACCCCCACTTTAAAGCGAATTGCCATCGCCGTGCCCATAGTAGTCGCTGTAATTGGCTTGATCGGGACGGCCTACGAGCTGGGACTCCAGTTCCTCGAAAACCAAAGCAACCGCAAAACCATCGATTTTTACACTCAACTCTCGCGCAGTTTGGTTGAAAACGGCGATTACCAATCCGCGAAAATATATCTCAACCGCGCCGAGGATATCGATGCCAACAACGCGGAAGTCATTTCCACCAAAGCCTTCATCGACATGCTGGATTTGATCCGCAGCTCGATCATCGAAAATCAGGAAGCCCTTTCAACTGGCACTTATTACCTGAATCAACTCCACTTAAATCCAGAAGAAATTCACTATCATCTGGGACTGGTGGCAGCCCAGGAAGGTAAATTTGAAGATGCTGAAAAATATCTGCAATGGATTGAGGACCGACCCGAGCGCTACAGTTTATTAGCCCGAACCAAACTCATCAACCAGGTTTATCAACGCAGCCTGAACCTGGGTGAAAAAGGATTAAAGCGAACGGTAACGGAAATTGTCAACGACACCGAAAGGACTCTGGCAAGTCTCATCCACGATGTACAAGAATTTACCGGCGATTCTAACTTGACTGAGAACTTGACGAATCAGATATACGCTTTCGGGTGGGCTTTGGTGTTTCGATTGTCAACTGAGCAATTGATTGCCTTCCGCGATTTGTACAGTCAGCTAAACCCGCCGGATTCGGTTTTTATGCATACTCTGAACAACCACCTGGCGCTGATTGTACAAGGCGCGGAATATGCTTACCAGAAAGAAGAACAAGTTTTGCAGGACTTGTACCGGGCGCGGGAAAAAAGCGCAGCAAACTCACCGGTGTCCCGACAACTCAATGATACGATCATGCAATACAGCGCCCGGGTGCAGATTGAAGAAACCGAAACAAACGAAAGTGCCGGACATCTTGAAAATTTGCGGTTGCAAGGTTTGAAAAAACGACAAACTGGAGATTTTGAAAGCGCTCATGAAATCTTCCAGAAGATTGTCAGAGAATACCAGACAAACAATCTAGGTGAAGATAAAACCTTGTATAAAACGTATTTCAATCTTGCCTTGCTCAACGAATACTATTTCAACAATATCGACCAGGCCATTGCGTATTACAACCTGGCAGCCAGTTTGGATAGTACCTTGCAATTGCACGACCCTTCCATTCATAATACCTTAGGTTATCTGTATTTCAAATTAGGAAGAGATGCTTATCATCCGCAAGATAAATTAAAATTTCTGAATCTGGCGGATGAAAAACTCAGCAAAGCGCTAGCCATCGATCCGAAATACTCAAAAAGTCTCAAAACCTTAGAATTGGTGCGCGCGGAATTCAACAAGCTCGACAACATGCAAATGGCACAACAGCAAAGAATTGCCAAACCGATCCGGCGATTACAGGCCGATAAAAACTAAACTTGTAAGCGTGTCAATGTACCATATTTTGTATTTATTAAACTTTTTTGGAGAATGCCATGGCTGATTTTCATCAGACCGGAGCGCTTTCCACGTTTCATCGTTTTGGAACTCTGGACATCAACAAAATCGAAAAAGAGCTCACGAAGTTTAGCGATCATCGACCGGTGACGTTGATCTTGCCGGCGATATACGATGAGCTTAAAGGGCAGGCATTGAAATTAATTATCGAGGAGCTCAGCAATGTAAATTATCTGCATCAGATTATCATCACCATGGGGCGAACGAACGCCACTGAGTTTGCCCATGCGCGTGAATATTTCGCCAGCCTGCCACATAAAAAAACCATCGTCTGGGCCACCGGTCCCCGGTTTCAAAAATTGATCGATTTGCTGGAAGAAAGCGCGCTCTCGCCCGGCCCCGACGGCAAGGGCCGATCGGTTTGGTTTGCCTTCGGTTATGCTCTGACTGATCGCTTTAGCGAAGTCATCGCACTGCACGACTGCGATATTCTCACCTACAACCGGGAGCTTCTGGCGCGGCTATGTTACCCTGTGACCAGTCCCAATTTGAGCTACGAATTCAATAAAGGATACTATGCGCGGGTTACCAACCGCATGCACGGCCGGGTGACGCGGTTGCTGGTAACGCCGCTGCTCAGAGCGCTGATTAAAATCATCGGCTCCGAGCCGTACCTGCAATACATGGACAGCTACCGCTACCCTTTGGCCGGTGAATTTTGTCTCATTCAGGACCTGGCGCGTGTGCTGCGCATTCCCAGTGACTGGGGTTTGGAAGTAGGTATTCTTTCAGAAGTTTACCGCAATTGTTCCATCAATCGAATATGTCAAACCGAGCTGTGTGAATCTTACGAACATAAGCACCAGCCATTGTCGCAAGAGGATCCCGAAAAAGGGCTGATGAAAATGTGCATCGATATCACCAAAACCATTTTCCGGCAACTAGCGGCGGAAGGCGTGGTGCTTTCCGGCGGATTCTTGCGCACGCTGCAGGTCACTTACCTGCGTACCGCCCAGGAAAGCATCAACCGCTACGAAGACGACGCCGCCATCAACGGCTTAAATTTCGACCGACACGAAGAAACGCAAGCGGTGGAATCTTTCACCAAAGGCATTCAGCAGGCCGCCGAAACGTTTCTGGACAACCCCCTGAATGTCACTTTCATTCCCACCTGGTCTCGTGTGACATCCGCCATTCCCAATTTTCTCGAGCAGCTCAAGGACGCCGTCGAATTAGACAATCGATGAAAACACCCGATTTGATTATTTTCACCGATCTCGATGGCACGCTGCTCGATCACCAAAGTTACCAGTTTGCCCCAGCCCTGCCGGCACTGAATAAAATCAAACAGCAGCAAATACCGTTAATTCTCGTTTCCTCCAAAACCGCTTCCGAAATGGAAGTGCTCAGAAAAACTTTGCAGAACACACATCCTTTTATCGTTGAAAACGGCGGAGCGGTGTTCATACCTGAATCGTACTTTGGTGTGGATTTCCATTATCAAAGGAAAGAGGCAAAATATCTCATTCTCGAATTGGGGTTGCCCTACCCGGAAATCCGGGCTTGTTTGAACAAAATCAAAGCGAAAACCGGCTTGCCCATCGTCGGTTTTGGGGATTTGTCTGTTGCAGAAATTGTGCAGCTCACCGGGTTAATCAAAAATGAAGCGAAATTAGCCAAACAGCGCAGATACAACGAGCCGTTTGTGGTGCAGGATAAACGGAAAAAATCGCGGCTTGAAGAATTGTTGCCGATTTGCCGGGAGCTGGGATTAAATTTGACTCGCGGCAATCGCTTTTACCATCTAATGGGCAAAAACGATAAGGGACTCGCGGTGCGAAAATTACGGCATATCTATGCAAAAGCCTGGAATGCACCCTTTAAAACCATCGGCGTCGGCGACAGTTGGAACGATTTTCCCATGCTGCAAGAAGTTGACTTACCCGTTTTAGTACGCAATGCCTCCGATGAATACGAACCCCAAATTCTTATGGAAATGCAGCCAATCTTAGCAGACGGCATGGGTCCTCAAGGTTGGAATCAAGCCATTTTACAATTGATTTGAAGTTGTTGTCTGGCAAAACACGCTGCTCACCGCCGTCAGTAACCGCCCATCAAGTCTTCACACAACCTTTTTGCAAAATTTTCATCTAACGTTTGTAAAATCTCGCAAACTTCTCGCAGTGCTTTTCGATCGCCGATCTTAAAATAAGTCAACCCCAGATTAAAATGGACCAGAGCAAAATCGGGTTGAATTTGAATGGCATGTCGATAGGCGCGTGCAGCCTCGTGCCAGTGCTTGAGTTTATAATGAGCATTGCCCAATCCCAGATAAGCCTCTAAATAGTCTGGTTGAATAGTTAAAGCCTGCTGAAAAGTTTCCACGGCTTGCTGTAAACTATCGCTGTCAAAATAGGTCAGGCCCAGATTATAATAAGACTCCACGTAGTCGGGCCGCGAGCGGATGGCGTGTTTAAACGCTTCAATCGCTTTCTGGTAATCGCCGGTTTTGTAGGAAGCCAAACCGATTAAAAAATACCAGTGCGGTTTGGCGGCCGGCGGAGGCGCAGCCAATTGCAATGCCTGCAATGATTCTAACCAGTAACGCCTGGCAATGGCGGCATCGTTTTTTTCTTTCGAAGCCAGATCGGCCACGTCGGCGAAGGCCCGGCCCAGCGTATAAAAAGTACCCGCATCCTCCGGACTGATTTGAAATTTATCGACGATCGACTGCAGCGTCAATTGCTGGCTGTCAAGCTTGTAATAAGTCATCACCAGACTTTTGTAGCATTGCTGATACCAGCCAAACGTCGAGTCTTGAGTATTGGAATTCAATCGGTTCAAATAATCCATGGTTTTTAAAAAAAACGCAAGCGCTTTTTCAAAATCGCCAGCTGTAAAATAAGCGTTGGCGATCTTTTCAAGAACAATATGATCGGTTTGATATCTTCTGCTGATTTTGAGTAGTAACGGCAGTCTTTTCGCGATCAAACCCGCATCCAGGGTATCGATTTTAAAATCTCGCGCACGCGTCATTTTGATAATCTTTTCATTTTCAGACACAAAGAAATGAGCTCTTCTGTCTGTGATGACCATTCGCATGTAATTGTTAGCGCGATCATTCACAACATGAGGTAGCCCAAACAGGTGCCCCATTTCATGAATCACCATCTCTCTTTCAAATTTCTCTCTTTCGGTTGCGATGATCATGGCTGAATATTTCTCAACAGCTTTGCCTGAAAAATATTTAAATTTTTTACCAGAGAACATCACCACAAAATCGGCATCCCACTTTTTCCCGGAAAGCTTCTGAAACGTCTGCGGGCTCACTTCCAGGTTATCCGATATTTCATAATGAGTGATGATTTTTAACTTAAATCGTATATCAAAATCCTTAAATACGTCGTTCAGGATTTTCAACGACTTCGTCATCCTGTTAAACCAATTTTTATGAGAAGTATACAATTTATCGTAAAGAAGGGTTATTTCATATTCATAGACTTCCGGAATTATATTGGATTGTAAAACTGACTTAATTGTATGATTCTCTTGAGCTGGCTGACGGATAACTGGCAAGCTGTTAATATTTGTGGAACCGGAAGGAGAATTCGCCAGCAATAGATAACCAGGAAGGAATTGACCGCGACCATCGGTGCTGCAAAAGTGCAGACAAAATAGCATGACCAGCACAAAGTAAATTCCAGTCGCACTATAGTCCCGCGCATACAAATCATCCATTCTAGATAATTGACCCGAGCCTGAATTGAATTGGATTCTACCTGGGCTCCTCATTTTAGCTTCCATATCTGCAGGTGTTTACGTCTGACAGGGATTATGTAACGACCCGAATTTCCCTTCCAAAGAATGGTGCCTCAATTTGAGTTGACGTACGCGGGTTTTGAACCAAATGAGGGAAACACCTCACTTACTCATTAAGATAAGTTCTTATATGATAATAAGCAAGGAAAATGACTTTAACTCAAGTTTCGCAGTTGTGCACTCAATTGTTTTTAAGGTATTTTTCTCAAACTGAATTCACATACCTCTTTATAATAACTTTAGTTGCAAAAATTCCAAAATATGAGAATGCAGCCATTTATTTAAAAAGTCCTTTTAAAATCGACTTTTTGATTTACGATAAAAAAGGCTCTTTGATTTTAACGCAGAGGCCGCGGAGTGCGCAGAGCGTTTCGCAAAGCGAGAT
>JBHHXN010000012.1:0-66454 GCA_046757025.1 bacterium | reverse complement strand
TTGGACCACAACAAAGCAAGTCATTTAAACATTTGCGGCTCCGCCGCGCTAGGAAAAAACAAGGAGCACTTTCAAGTTGACATCTGCTAAATGCTCAATGGGATTAAGAAAACCCATCGCCTTATCCTAATCCAATGAAGCGTATCAGCCATATTTTTTTGGCACGATTCGTTTCCTCCATTTCGGATCGACCTTTGTTTTCTTTTTCAACTTTCTGGTTAGAATTTATTGGGGATTTGTGGAAAATCGCTATGCTCGCTGGAGCAACTTTATTCCGCTGAGAAAGAGCAGTGGCAGGAAATCAAAGAGGTGCTGAAAGTGGATATTATGCAGGCGAAAGTCAAAGGCATCGTTTCAATCGGTCATAACGCGTTGGCCGGATTGACCTATTTTCTGTCTTTTATGTTCTTTTTATTCCAGGCCATGACCGGCTTCGCCCTGTATGCCAGCATGAGCTCGTCGTTTTTGCCGCAATTGTTTACCTGGGTTGTGCCGTTCATGGGTGGCGATATCGCCGTCCGGCAGTGGCACCATTTAAGCATGTGGTTTTTTGTGGTGTTCACCATCATACACATGTATTTAGTTTTTTATCATGATTACGTTGAAGGCAGGGGCGCCACATCATCCATGGTCGGAGGCTGGAAGTTCGAGCGCGAAGATGCCATCAACTAAGGAACCGGAAAAGATCCTGATTCTGGGCATCGGAAATGTTCTCATGGGTGATGAAGGTGTTGGCATCCACGTCATTAATTATCTCAAGGGCATGCAATTGCCTGGTGGCGTGGATTGTTTGGACGGGGGTACAGGAGGCTTTTACCTACTTGAGCCGATTCCGCTCTCGGACCACATCATCATGATCGATGCAACCCTTGATGGCGCGCCTGCGGGAAAGGTGCGCCGCCTCCGCCCTCGTTTTTCTTCAGATTATCCCCCCACACTCACAGCCCACGACATCGGTTTAAAAGATCTGCTCGATGCGTTGTATCAGCTCGAAGACCCACCAGATATGACGCTGTTTGCCGTTTCCATCCCACCCTTACAGGAATTAAGCATGGTGCTATCCCCAGAGTTGGCAGAATTGGTACCTGAAATCGCCCACAAAGTTCTGCAAGAAGCCGATAAAAGAGAACCCTTTACAACCGCTAGTTAATTTATTATATTTGGACACAAGTGTCCCGACATTCTACTAATAATTTAGTAGAATAGAAAATTAGTGCCTATAAAGTTAATAAAAACAAGATATGTGTTTTTTGAAAAATTTACAATTTCGTGGTTTTGAATTCAAATCGATTCCAATATTTATACCTACATAACTTACTAAATTACTGATAGTTATGTGTCTATTATATTTTACTTAACGGGACACTAGTGATATTTGGATAATAACGATGTACTCGGCAGATGTCGATAGGTAAAATACCCCGCAGAAGAGGGTTCTAGTGAAAAAGCGTTTCTAAACCGAGTTTATGACATGGGCGTCTACAAGTGGAGTGAGCAATTACCGATGTTTTTTACCAAATTATTTTCTAAAAAAAATCTAAACATTTTGCTTGTTTTGGGGATGGCCATTATCCTCGCTGTGACCTTGACCATTTCGGTGAAGGTTTACAACACCGCGTCCAAAGAAACCAAAAGTAATCAAGGACTGCAGCAGCTGGAAATGGCCAAAGCCGCTTCCTTGGGTATTCAATATTATTTGGAGCATCTCTCAGATGACCTTCTAACGCTGGCTTCCTATGTTGAAAATATGCATTTGAACAAAGCGTTTTTAGAGGCTAATATTGAGCACTTTTACCGCCATACTTATCAAAATACGCTCGGGGCTATCTTTGTGGCTAATCGAAATGCCAAATATATTTACACCACCTCTGAGACCTTGCCTCAGTGGCTGACCGATATGCTGTTGAATGCGATGAATGAGCTTGATTTGATGCAAAATCCGGATTCCGTGTGGTATTCACAGGTAGTGGACTGCGACAGTACATCGCCAGTGCAGGAACTGTGCATGGTTATTTTATCACCTTTGAAGGCCAGAAAAACCAACCACGAACAGAAATCGTCATCAGAAAAGTTGGATGGCGTAGTGGGCTATCTCGTTAAAGTGAACTGGCTGATGAATCGATTTATCCGCCCCATTCAGGTGGGGGTAACTGGTTTTGCTTGGGTGATGGACCAGCACGGAAGACTACTTTTCCATCCACGGCATCCGGATATGATATTGCGATCCATCTATAACGAAGATTCTCAATGCCGACAGTGTCATACCTCCTTCAAAAAACAAATGGATATTATAAACCATCCACTGGATTTTCACGAATATCAAGTGGCGAACGAGCCGGCTAAAATATTAGCACAGGCTGCGGTAAATTTAACCAACGAAAAATGGATGGTGGCTGTGGCCATCGACATTGCCGAAGTGACCTCTATTATGCGCAAGAATTTTCAATCGTATTTTTGGCTGGTGGGCATCACGCTGAGCGGAACCATTCTCGGAGGCATCATTATTTTATATATAAATATCCAGCGCGTTCAGGCCGAAGAGCAGTCACGACAAGCGGAAGAAAAACACCTGCTGCAGGAGCAGATTCATCAAGCGGCAAAGTTGGCGTCCATCGGAGAGCTGGTGGATTCGGTGGCGCATGAGATCAACACGCCCATCGGGGTGATTTCCGCGCAGGTGAACAGCCTGATGCTGCGGCAAAAAGACCTGCCGTACAAAAAGGTCTATGATATTGTTTTAGATCAAATTCGCCGGATGAGCAATTACACCAAGAGTATCCTGCGTTTTGCCCGGGACCGCAAATTTCATCCGCAGCCCACGGATGTAGTGGATATGGTGGAGGAATGTTTGAATTTGGTCGAACATCGTTTTCGTGAAAGCAACATTAAGGTGAAGAGAAAATGGCAAACGGGACTGCCGCGCTTCAAAGTGGACCGCGATCAAATGCAACAAGTAATTTTGAATTTGTTGAACAACGCCGTGGATGCGGTTGGCAGCGACGGAGAGATTTGCATTGAAATCAAAGCAATCGAAAACAAAAACAAAATTGCAGCTGTGCAATTTTGTATAACCGATGACGGACCGGGCATTAAACCGGAAAACATCCCCAAACTGTTCAATCCGTTTTTTACCACCAAACCACCAGATAAAGGCACAGGACTGGGTTTATCCATTTCTCGAGCAATCGTAGATAGACACGGAGGACAAATTAATGTAGAGAGTGAAGAAGGTAGAGGGAGCCGTTTTTTGATATGGATTCCTGAAGAAAATACAAAGGAGTAAGAAACGCATGGCAGAAATTTTAATAGTCGATGATGAGAAAGAATTGCTGGATGGCTGTGCTGAAATCCTGAAAGCGCTGGGGCACCAGGTAGTGCCACTCACAAGCGGCGAACAAGCGCTTGAAATTATCGAGTTGCAGGAATTTGACTTGATCCTGTGCGATCTGTTTATGCCGGAAGTCAACGGCATGAAAGTATTAGAAAAAGCGCAGGAGGTGATTCCGCAAACCCCCTTCATCATTTTTACGGCTTTTGGAACCATCGATCGTGCGGTTACGGCCATGAAAAATGGCGCGTTTGACTTTTTAGAAAAACCGTTTGATGTTGAGCATTTGAAGATTGTATTGGACAAAGGACTGAAACAGCGAAATTTATATTGTGAGCGGCATGAGCTGCTCAAACAGTTGCAAGAAAAATACAGCTTTGAAAATATCATCGGCCGTAGTTTGAAAATGCAGCGTATTTTTGAGCTCATCGATACCGTGGCCACCTCGTCCGCCAGCGTGATGATTACCGGTGAGAGCGGCACCGGAAAAGAACTCGTGGCACGTGGGATTCATGTTAGGAGTAACCGCCGTACCAAATCTTTCATGCCGGTAAACTGTGGCGCTTTCCCTGAAAATTTATTCGAAAGCGAGTTGTTTGGATATGAAAAAGGCGCATTCACCGGCGCCACACGTCGTAAGCCCGGGTTGATGGAAATGGCCAACGGCGGTACGTTTTTTCTGGATGAAGTCTGTGAGCTGCCCGAGTCGCTGCAGGTGAAATTGCTGCGGGTGTTGCAGGATCAGAAGGTACGGCGACTGGGGGGGGATGAGCTCATCGATGTGGATTTGCGCTTTATCGCTGCAACCAATCGCAATCTGGAAACCGCCGTGCAAGAGGGTAGATTGCGCGAAGATTTTTATTATCGCCTGAATGTCGTCAACATGCACATCCCGGCCCTGCGTGAACGTAAAGACGATATTCGTCTTCTGGCTGAACATTTTTTACGAAAGTTTGTGAAATCATCCCCAAAAGAAATCAAAGGCTTCAGTGAGCAAGTGCTGCACTGCCTGGACAATTATGACTGGCCGGGAAACGTGCGTGAGCTGGAAAACATGGTGGAGCGGGCTGTAGCTCTATCGCAGAGCTCGCTCATCACCATGAACGATTTCCCCCCGCAAATTCAGGTGCAAAATATCCCCACCTCTTCATTAACCCATTTAACCCTGGTGGAAGCCAAGCAAAAACTGATCGAAGGATTTGAAAGAAAATACCTTTTAGAATTGCTGCACAAGCTGCACGGCAATGTCACCAAAATCGCTTCCGAAGCGGGCATGACCCGGCGAAATTTGCACCGCTTGCTGAAACGGCATGGCCTGGAAGCCGACGCCTGGCGCCACCCCAAACAACCCCAGCGATGAAGTCGTAATCAGAGAATACAGCCTCTAAAACGAATCTCCTATTCAAGATCGGGGTATGCTGATTATTTTGCTGAGGCATTCCGATTCGAAAAACCGCCCGAACTGACCGGCCATTGGTTGAGCTCGGTTACCCAAATCTGAGACTTATTTACCACAAATTAATAATTCAAGACCCACTTAAGTTAATTTACTAATTAATATTAAGTTAGAATAAATCATGAATGAAAAGTGGGTAAAGCATGTCTCACAACCAATGTTGATCGCCAAAAAGCGCTAATAAAGATTACAATTGCAAAAAATCAGATATTGTTTATTAAGGAGTTACGAAGTTGATGAAAGAGTCTGTTTTTGCCATTTAATCCGTTCTGGTACAGGATTTGCGTGAAAGCGCGTTGTAAGGGATGCACGGGAATGAGCAAATACCAGGGAATCGTGTTCAGTCAAAGTGCCAGGACCATTTCGTTTTTCCAGGACCTCTCCGTAGTCGTGGACACGCAGTTAGTATGCGCAGACAATATGGTCGGGTTTTTACTGGAAATGCACGAAAAAGATTTTCAATTCGCCATCGTCGAATTCAAACAGGTGAAAGTCGAATGTTTGCAGTGGGTAAGGCTGATTCGGCGTCTGCGGCCTAAATTGCCGCTCATCGTGATTTGCGATAAAATCGATCAGCCTACCGAAGCCCATTTACACGAAGAAAGGATTTATTACCTGGGAATGCGACCGCTGCAAAAAGAGACGATGGCGGTGGTACTCAAATCTGCGATACGTCAAAAATTTAAAAATATGCATGCCTGGTAGATTGGAAGTTGCGGCTGAAATGGACAGAAAAAACGTCGGTGGAACGCCCAAAATAATCGGCAAAATACTCATCGCTTGTGGGGACGAGGTGTGTCGGAGCAAATTGTTGAACGTCATCTCCGGCAAAGGTTTGTATCTGAACTCGGTTTGGGAAGACGCCGACCTGTTGCTGGAAGTGCTGGATAGAGATTATGACGTCATCGTTTACGATCTGGATATTTCGGATTTCAACGGCTTGAAAATGGTGCGAATTATTCGAAAAATTCGACGCAAAGTCTCGTTGATGGTGATTTCGAAGAACCCCTCAAATGAGTTAGGCGGCAAAGTGTTACAGGAGGGAATAGCCTTTCATGCAGTGAAACCTATCGATCTGGCTGAAGTAGAGGAGGCGTTATTTACGCTACTAAATTAAGTAATCAAATTAATTTTATTTTTTTAACTAAATATGGAAGTGTGTATGAAGCGTATGAAATTTGTAATTGCGGCTGCATTGGTGTGCATAATAGCGGTATTTGCTATCAAGGCAGTCCAGACGACGGAAGCGGTTATTGTGGTTGAGGCAATCAGTCATCAGGAGCTTCACGATGGAGCGATCGATACGTCCAAATACCACTCCCCTTCAACAGGACTCAAGGTGGTTGGGGTAGGAGAATTGGTTTATCTCTCAGGAAAAGAAGCCGGTGGGGAGGAAGTCACAAACTATGCCTGGACACTGATTGGACCAGCCGGTTCAAATGCAGCTCTGGATGCAACTGACACAGAAATGGTGACATTTCGACCGGATACTGCTGGTCAATATGAGGTTGGATTGACCATAACCACCGCTTCTGGAAATGCAGACACCACTGTAACAATCACAGGTGCTGAATATGTCGGAGTGGGAACGGTTGGCGGACTGAATCCTAGTTTTGCCAAGGGACAATGTGCGGTATGTCACGCTGACAAAGAAGCCGAATGGCAGGATACTGGTCACGCCACCAAATTTACAAGAGCCATTTCGGGCATTGATCACGGTTTTTACATTGAATCTTGTATCGAATGCCATACGGTTGGATATAATGACGAGCCCACCGCTGTCAATGGCGGTTTTGACGATGTTCAAAAAGCACTGGGCTGGACGTTTCCAGTTAATCGTGTTCCCGCTGTTTGGGATACAATTGTGACGGATTTCCCAGAACTTGCTCATGTTTCGAATATTCAATGTGAAAACTGCCATGGCCCTGGAAGCCTTCACAAAGGTGATAAAACCAGGACTGATGTCACAATTGAGGACGGTATGTGTGGAAAGTGCCATGATGAATTACCATACCATTGGAGAAGTACCCAGTGGAAGAGGTCGGCACATAGTTTTGATCAAATAACCGGAGCTCATGGCGCTCCGACCCGCGCTTCATGTGGCGGTTGCCATAGTGCCACCGGCTTTATTGAAAGAATTGATGGTAGTTTAGAACACAATCCCAAAACACCGGGTAATATTTCTTGTGCGGCTTGCCATGATCCACACAGTAAGAAAAACGAGCATCAAATTCGTACTGTAGAAGATATTGAACTTACAAATGGCGAAATGATTACTTTCGGAAGTTTGGGCAAGCTCTGCATGCAGTGCCACCACTCACGAAGAGATGCCGAAGTTTATGCACAAGAATATCATTCTTATTACGGTCCTCATGGCAATCCCCAGGCAGATATGCTCGCCGGCAAGAATGCCATCACATTTGGATTGCACATTCCGAGTTCGAATCATCGGTTAGTTGTGGAAGAATCATGTGTTCAATGCCATATGGCTGAAACACCTGGAGCTGGAGAACCCGGAGAACACTGGATTGGTGATCACACATGGAACATGCACTGGGATGGCGGAACGCCAGAAGATCCTACCGATGATGTTTATAACGTTAAAGCCTGTCAAGATTGCCATGGTACCATCACTTCTTTTGCTGATATCAAGGCAAAAAGAGATTTCGATGCTGATGGCGCCATTGAAGGTGTGCAAGATGAAATTAAAGGTATGTTAGATGCTCTTGGTAGGCTTTTACCGCCTCTTGGCGATCCAGCCGTTGTGGTGACAGTGGATGATTATGATCCCTCAGTGGAGGGATTAACACCCGAAGAAATCGCTTTGCGGAAACTTTACTTAAAGGCGGCCTATAACTACTTTTTTGTACGAAATGACGGCAGCTACGGTGTACACAATTTTCAATTTGCCATGAATCTTCTTCGAGTTGCACACCAGGCTTTGACTACGGGTTCCCTTGGCGCCGGCCTGATCACATCCATTACAGATGTGCCTAACGATCAAGGTAAACAAGTGAGAATGGTTTGGGGCCGCTTTGGTGGCGATGGCGTTGGTGCCAACCCGATTCAATCCTATGCAATGTGGCGCCGTGTGGATGATGCTGGCAAGGCTTCTGAGCAGAATTTGGCAACTTATGAATCATTTGATATGACAGTTACAGCTTTGAAAGCCTTTAAAATAGGCGCCAGGCTGCAAATCGGTGATAATCTCTGGGATTTCGTTGGTTCCGTGCAAGCTGCAGGCCATGATATGTACAGTGCGATTGCGCCGACCTTATATGATTCCACGGCTGCCGATGGCGTACACTGGTCGGTGTTTGTGGTTTCGGGTCATACCGCCATGCCGGCAGTGCAGGCGGTTTCCATGCCGGACAGCGGTTATTCTGTGGACAATCTGGCACCCGCCGAACCCACCAATCTTGCCGGTCAGGAAGTCACAGCGGGTGTTGAGCTGGACTGGGACGAAGCCGTTGACGAAGATTTCAACTACTTTGCCCTTTATCGCAGCACCTCGTCAGGATTTGATCCGAGTACCCTCGAACCGCATGCCACCGTGACGGGCAATTCATTCGTGGATTCGGAAGTAGCCGTCGGCACCACCTACTACTATCGCTTGTCGGCTTTTGATTTTGCCGGTAACGAAAGCGGCTATTCGGGTGAATTCAATCTGCTGGTCACATCGGTGAGCGAAACCTTCTCTGATGTGATTCCAACGGACTATGAGTTAGAGCAGAACTATCCCAACCCATTCAATCCTGCTACCACTATCCGCTTCGATTTGAAAGCGGCCGGGCATGTCAGCTTGATCATCTACAATGCTCTTGGAGAGGAAGTTCTGAAAGTGATCGATGACAACATGGAAGCGGGTCAGCACCGTGTGGTTATTCGTGCGGACAAACTTTCATCGGGTCTTTACTTCTATAAAATCCGTGTCAATGATTTCAGCTCCGTGAAAAAGATGATCCTCATGAAATAGTTAGCCCCCTTTACCTTATATATCTGCGCGCGGGAAGAGTCCCTCTTCCTGCGCGTTTTTTTTAATTTCCTTTTAATATTTAAACCGATGACTGCAATTAACAAGGTTTTGTAAAATCCAAGACATTTAGTGACACCTCTGTCCCACAGGTGAACAATCTGTCCCAATTCATAAATTGTAATAAAACAATGCGTTATACTTATTGTTGCCAAAATAATGAGAATTGCATGTCTCTCTAAAATAAAAGTGATTGCCTGAAGTGCCGTCATTTAAATAATATTATTACGTCTATAATTTATTAATAATCAAATATTAATGGGAGTGTAGAATGTTTGTTGCTTAAAAAATTGTATTTGGTAATATAATTGCATAGGTAAAGTTTCGCAATGAATATTTATGTTGAATTCGAAAGTCTTTCTAACATTCCAGAACATGAATTTTGCTGTCATTTGATTTCTCATTTTAAAGTTAGAATTATTTTCTTTTCTAATATTGATTTTTTCATAGAAGTATTAACATGAAATTTACCAGTAATTCTGATTGATATGGAGATTTCCGTATTTGGTGGATTGAAAGTGGTGACGATTGTAAATAAACTTTGGTCTAAATTTTCTTTATCGTATCTCAATTGATCAATTCAAATCAATCGAAAATAGTATCTTACAGGAATGTGTGGAATATTATGTAGTCAAGCCGAGTAACCTGGAGCTGGTTTTCGAGTCCGTGTGAAATAACTTAAAAAAAGTCGATTTCTAAATAACAGTTCTATCACTAATACTTAAGGAGGTTGTCATGTTCAAAAACTGTTACGGTGGTTTAATTTTATTTGTGATGGCAGCAATATTCATATTACCACTGGGGGTTTTAGCTCAGACGTATGTTGGTCCTGAAAAATGTTTATTGTGCCATCAAAATCAAATGGGAAGTTTTGGGCCAAAGGCAGGCTGGCGGACGTCTATGCACGCCAATGGCTATTCCTACGTGCCGGATGATTCACACACGATGGAAACCCTATTGGGGATTATTAATGATTATGATCAAAATGGAATCGATGATTTTCATGATGGATTAGATTTCAACAATATCAGCAGCGTTTTTGATCCATATAAACCCAATGCGCCAATATTGGCTTACTCCGCTCAAGATGGCTATACTATAACCATTGGTAACAAAACTCACAAAGTTTACCTGACTTATGGCGGTAGCGGTTTATATAAACAACGTTATGTCGTGAAAATTAATACCGATGAAGGGGAATCTAACGATTACTATATTTCTCCCATCCAGTATAATGAAAAAACCCATGAATACGTTCTCTATCATCCAGAAGCTTGGTATGACGCCAGCAATGTTCCGATTGCTTATCCCACGCGTGCTGTCGCCTCAACCAATAGTAGAAGCTTAACCAAGGGTTGTTCGGGTTGTCATACGACTGGACTGGAGGTACAACAGGATGGTAATGGAGAATGGATAATGAGCGGTGCTGGTGTGGAGAATGAGGCTCTTTATGCTGATAAGAACAACATATTTGATATAGACGGCGACGGCGATCTTGACCAAATTAATATCGGTTGCGAGCGTTGTCACGGGCCGGGAAGTGATCATGCTATGACAACAGATAAGACTAAAATTATCAATCCCAGAACTGATTTAACGGTAACGCAAGCGACAAATCTCTGTGGTATGTGCCATTCACGTGGTAAAAGTTTGCCTAATAATATATTTAGCTTTCCTTTTGACGATCAAAACTTCCTATCCTGGACAGTCGGTGATCTTGTGGCAAACTTATATACTGATGGGGGCGGTTACTGGCCGGATGGGTCCTCCCAAAAACATCATCAGCAATTTTTTGATTTCAATAAAAGCGGAAAAGGCGATCTTTCGCAGCCATGGCGTGACGTCACGTGCTATAATTGCCATGATGTCCACAACACAGAGAAACATCATATGCGAACGTCGATTGTAGAAGAAGATTCGACTGGCGCTGAGATTACGATAGCAACTGAGAATGATAATAATACCCTCTGTTTAGCCTGTCATGCCACCCATGGAGATTTTGCAGAAATTCCAACTGAGTGGGTTGCGGATTATGATAACAATGTTGATGCCATTGCAGCGGTAGTAAGAAATCATACAAACCATAAATATGATCCTACAGGTACCGGCGCGAGCCGTTGTTCGAAATGTCATAATCCAAAAATAATAAAATCCGCCATTTCGTATGACATTCATGCTCATACGTTTGAAGTTCTTTCTCCGCAGAAGACTTTGGATCTGGCTATGCCGAATGCCTGTGCAGTAAGCTGCCACATCAAGAGCAGTTATCCGAATTTTGGAGTGGATTTAACTTCGGATAATTTGACTGACTGGAGTGAGCAGACGGACCAGGACCTGGCAAAGGCTTTACTTTTCTGGTATAACAATATGTGGTTTAAACAATTGGGTGGTGAAGGTAAAACCGTCGATGCAGTGGAAGTGACAACCGCGCCAACCGTGGATGGTGATACCACGGACTGGGCTGGTATAGATTGGGTTGAGGATATTCCTTTGGCTAACAATAAAAAGGTTTACATGAAAGCGGCCGTCACCACTACGGATATCTATTTTCTGGTTAAATGGGATGATCCAACCTTAAGTATGACGCGTAGTGGTTCCTGGAGCTATGACGGTGCGAACTGGTCAACCAGCTCTGGTCAATCCGAAGATAGAGTTGCCATGCTTTGGAACATCAGTATTCCGGAGGCGGATTGGGAAGCCAGAGGCTGCATGAACAAATGCCACAGAGATGTGGATAACACCAACGCCGGCAACGATTCAACAACACTGGCGGATGATGCCTTTTTGCCTGCTGGTCAAACCGCCGACATGTGGCACATGAAAGCAGCCCGGTCTCTTGGTGTCCTGAGTGCCAACCAGTTCGGAGATTTGACCGTTGATGCAAATACTCATGAAGTGACAACCGGCAAGGTGACCATGGTCGGTTATTTGGATGACAAATTTGTTGGTGAGTTTACCGATTCCGGTGATGGCGGTCGTCATGGCGACGCCGGCGGTAGCACCTATGCACGCAATCGCAACGCCGCCAAAGATGGACCGCTCTATATTGAAACCGACCCGACAGACTATATCGATGCCATGATCCTGACACAAGCTGAAATTGATAACGGTGAAGCGGTTCTGGTAACAGATGTGAGCGACCTGGCGAGTGTTTGGGCCAAATATGCCGCCTTAAGCGCCGTGGTTCCGGAGCGAATTTTACGGCCTCCAGCAGGCAGCCGTGGCGATGTCATGCAAGCTGGAACCTGGGATAATGGTGTCTGGTATGTAGAAATGAAAAGAGCATTGAATACGGGAAATGATGATGACGCCCAGTTCACAGTCGGTAGCTTTAAGTTCGGGTTAGCACTTATAGATAACGGTGGCGGAGCTGAACACTGGACCACGGGTAGTGTTCTTCACACATTAAATATCAAATCTATAACAGGTGTCGAAGATAGAAAAGTTGCAGAATTTCCAAAGTCTTACTCTTTATCTCAGAACTACCCGAATCCGTTCAATCCTACTACCAACATTGAGTTTGAAATAGTCCAACAAGGGAATGTGAAATTAAAGATCTATAACATTCTTGGTGAAGAGGTTGCAACAGTTGTAGATAAAGTTATGCCTGCAGGTCGTCAAAAAATTACTTTCGACGGTGCCAATCTTGCCACAGGTGTTTATTTTTATAGACTCGAAGTGAATGGATTTGTTGCCACTAAAAAACTTCTATTGATGAAATAGTATCATATGACCGTATGATAAAGTACGTTTAAGGGTAGGCAGAACGAAGAAGGTAATTACCCAAACCTGGAGGAATCTTTCTGATTCCTCCAGGTAATTTACTTTTCTTAATAATTAGTAGTCCCCATTGATTTATAAAGTGTCATCCTTTAAGTTCCGTGTGAGCTGACTCTATTCCTTCGAGCCTTTATTCTTCAAGTTATATTTAGTTAGTCGAATTTTTTTTAGAACGAAAAGGCGTTTTTGATGCCATTTTAAAATTAATATATGAGACAGCTCTGTCTCACGAGAGTAACGTTGGTCACAATTTACAAATATAATAAAAACAGTATCATAAATCTAAGTCGCTTGAAATGAATCGAGACCAATATGTCACTTGTGAAATTAATTGATGTGATCATTATTCATATAATACTTTTTATTAACAAATATAAGTTGATAATAATCAATTATTAATAGCGACACTTATATATTTTTGTTGAAATTGCCTGCTTGGTACAAAGATTGTTACACCAAAAACTATTTTCAGGAGAACAGCGGTGGAAGGGAAAATTCTTATCGGTTGCCGGGAAGAAGCATCGCGGAAACAATTGATGAAATTATTCTCGGGTCGTGGTTTAAGTTTATGCACTCTCGTAAATGATGTTGATTTTCTATTAGAGGTGTTAGAACGGGATTACCAGGTAATTATCTATGATATGGAAATGTCTGCTTTTGACGGTTTAAAAATGGTGAAGATACTGAGAAAAATTAGGCCAAAAGTTGCGCTTGTCGTAATCTCCAGCGATCCTTGTAAAGAAATAGGTGGTAAGATTTTACAAGAAGGAGTGGCGCATTATGCTGTGAAACCCATTCATACCGAAGCCATAGAGCAAGCGGTTTTTGCAGTGCTGAATTAGTTTGATTGTTGACATCGCAATGATATTGCTGTAGATAAAACTAAAATTGATCGGGCAAGTGGTTTGCTGAGTTGAAAAGACAGTTTGTAAATTAGGTCGAATTCACAAGCGAGCAAGTATAATTTTTCTTTGAAACAAATAACAAAGGTTGAGAACAATTTGAAATATAAAGTAAAAGTCCCGGATTTGTTATGGTATAGAACGAATATTTTGTGTATGGAAGCCTGCCCGGTTCACACGGATTCCGGTAGATATGTTCAACTCATTGGCGAAGGGGAAGATGAAGAGGCCTACCTGGTGGCGCGTTCTTCAAATCCCTTTGCATCGGTCTGCGGACGATTGTGCGCTGCACCCTGCGAAGACGCCTGCCGGCGCGGTAAAATCGATGAACCCATCACCATCCGAGCGTTGAAACGATTTGTCACGGAAAAATATGGCGTCGAATCTGAGCTGGCCCACACACAAGAACTCCTCACCGAAGGTAAAAAAACTCCCCAGGCCTCCATCTGGCCGCTGCATGTGCCGGCGGTGGTTCAAAAAAAACAAACTCAGAAAAAGCACAAAGTGGCAGTTGTCGGCGGCGGACCTTCAGGATTAGCCTGCGCTCATGATCTGGCTCTCAGGGGGTATCAGGTAACGATCTTTGAAGCTTCCAATGCCCTGGGAGGTATGCCGAGAACCGCTATCCCTGAATACAGACTTCCTAAAGATGTTTTGCGAAAAGAGGCCGAATTTGTTCTTTCACTAGGTGTGGAGGTACTGCTCAGTACTCCACTTACCGCGGACTTTGGCTTAGATGCGTTGCAGAGAATGGGTTTTGAAGCGATTTTTCTTTCTGTCGGCGCTCAGCAGAGTCGTAACCTTCGCATTGGCGGCACAGATTTAGATGGCGTTTATTACGCGGTAGATTACCTGTTGAATGTAAACCAGGGGTACAAAATCGATTTAGGAAAAAAAACAGTCGTCATAGGCGGCGGGCTGGTGGCTTTGGACTCGGCGCGCACCGCTTTACGAGAAGTATTGGCACTGGTATCAGATTCAGAGGCCGCAAAGCTGGCCATCGACATTTCTGCCGAAGCCGGCATGATGATGACCGCCATCGACGTCGCTCGAACTGCTTTGCGAAGGGGCAGCCTGAAAGTGGATGTCGCCAGCCTGGAATCATTCGATGAAATGCCGGCCTCGCAAACCACCCAGGGAAAAGAGGAGTTTGAAGAATCGGTAAAAGAGGGTATCACCTTTCACCCATCCCGAGGGCCAAAAAGAATTATTGGAAAACAGGGTCGTGTTACCGGAGTCGAATTTTTGAGAGTAAATCGGGTGTTCGATGAACAGGGACGATTCAATCCGGAGCTGGCGCCCAACACCGAAGAAATTATTGAAGCCGACTCGGTGATCATGGCCATCGGTCAGATGCCGGATCTGTCATTTATCAAGCCGGAGGATGGAATCGAGCTTACACCCGGCGGTAACATCAAAATAAACCCCGACACCCTGGCCACTACCAGAGAAAATGTGTTTGCTGGCGGCGATTCGGCTTTTGGCGCCAGAATATTGATCGAAGGCGTGGCCAATGGAAAATTAGCCGCCCAGTCCATCGATAATTATTTGAATAAAAGTAGCAAGCAGAAAAGCAGTAATGTGGCGATCGAAGTGCTTTCACCTGAACACTACAATAAACCCCGAGAATATGAAATCAAAAAAAGAAAAACTCCTGACAAGATAGCGACTGAGCGCCGTACCGGCGTCAATGAAGTGGAGCTTTCTTTTGAGGAGAAAGAGGCTCGAAAACAAGCTCAGCGCTGCTTGATTTGCCATATCAACACCATCTATGATTCCGAGCTGTGTATTCTATGCGGCGCTTGTGTGGATCACTGTCCCAACGATTGTTTAAAGCTGGTTCCCTACTCTGAAATTGATCTGGAACAAAAAGACTTCATCGATAAAAAAGTGGCCTCTAAAAAAGGCTCTTTAACCGCTATGATTAAAGACGAAGTCGTTTGTATTCGCTGTGGTTTATGCGCTACTGTGTGTCCCACCGGCGCTATGACAATGGAAAGATTTTCTTTTAAGGAGATTTAAAACTTGGAAAAAGATAAACCAAACAAAATGACGCGGAGATTCTTCTTCGAAATTTTCGGTAAAGTATCTGTTGTGCTTGCCGTATTTGCTGAAGCATTTGGAGCCATTAAAGCGTTCATCCCACAGGTGTTATATGAGCCGCCCTCGAAATTCAAAATCGGCAAGCCGGATGATTTTCCGGAAGGGATTACTTTCCTGCCTGACCATAAACTGTACATATTCCGAAAGGATAACAATTTTCATGTGATATCGGCCGTCTGCACGCATCTCAAATGCGTTGCCGATTGGAAACCGGATCGACAGGAATTTTACTGTTCCTGTCATGGGAGTGTGTTTGCAGAAAACGGCTATAATACAGGCGGGCCTGCTCCGAAACCATTAGCCTGGCATCCACTTTCGCTTTCTCCTGATGGCAATTTTGTTGTCGACATCAGTCAAAAGGTCGAACAATATTATAAATTTACAATTTAGAGTCATTCCGATATGAAAGAAAACCTGCTGTTACTTTGGCGAAAATTGATCTGGACCTGGTCTCCTCATTCTAACCGGGAAGCAAGCGAGGCGGTTGTAAAAAATTTCTGGCTGCATTGGTTTCCCTCGCGGATATCTCTGAAGAGTATGAGCTGGGGATTCTCCTGTTGGCTCGGAACCATCTCTGCCTGTTTATTTGTGATTTTATCCATTACCGGACTATTGTTGTTGTTTTTCTACATTCCGTCCATCCGGGACGCTTATTGGAGTGTCAAAGACATCGACAATGTGGTGGTGTTTGGCTGGCTGCTGCGGTCACAGCATCGCTGGGCTGCACAGCTCATGGTGGCAACGGCCTTTTTTCACCTGGTGCGGGTATTTTACACCACCGCGTATCGTGACCAGAGAGTGTGGAACTGGTATATCGGACTTGCGCTTTTCGCACTGACCATTTTTCTATCCTTTTCCGGCTATATTCTGCCCTGGGATCAACTGGCGTACTGGGCATTGACCATTGCCACGGGTATTGCCGCTGAATTTCCTTTTATCGGGGAAGACATTCGGTTTGTTTTGCTGGGCGGCAACGTTTTAGGGCAAAGCAGTCTCATTCGATTTTTCGTTTTGCATAATTTCTTTCTGCCAGCCATGGTGGTGGTTTTATTCGCGTTGCACATGTGGCGCATTCGAAAAGATGGCGGCTTAGTGAGCATGGACGCGTTGATAAATCAGACAAAATTACGAGACATTCCGGTGAGTCCAACCAAGACTTATTCTTTACTGGGCGTCACCGAAGGTACCACTATCCAGGCTGCCACCACCGAAATTCTGGATGAAAACAATTCAGTCCGGACTTCCCCAAATCTAACCCGGCGTATTGCTTTGGTGCTTTTGGTCACCACTATTGTCACCTTGTTGCTGGCGCTGGTTTTTCCAGTGGGCTTGGAAGAACCGGCCAATCCCGCGGTGACCCCCATTCCGGCAAAAGCGCCGTGGTATTTTCTCTGGCTGCAAGAATTAACGGCCATCACAACAGTAAAAGTTGGCAGTTTGACTGTGAGCGGTGGTCTGGTGGGCGGCATTTTAATTCCAGGACTGCTTGGATTTCTGGCTATTGTCTGGCCATTTCTGGATAAAAGTCCCAAAGAGGCCATCGGGGTCTGGTTTCATAAGAGCCGAAAAGTCCAGAACCTGGTATTTACAATTATTTGTCTGGCGGTAATTACACTGATCATTGTCGGGGTATATTTAAGAGGTCCATACTGGAAATTCTTTTGGCCCTGGGAGGCCTGGCCGGAAATCCCAACTTTATATTAGGAGAGAATGATTTGAATACGAAAAACAAATTTAATCCTTCTATAGATTTCTATTTTCTTTTTTTATTTTCAGTGGTGATGTTTGTTTTGGTACTGGTCTCTTTCTACAAACAGGCAAATCCCGAGTGGAAAAAATATCAGAAACAATTCAAACACTATTTGTCCGAAAACGTCGGTTCTGAAATTGCGCAAGCATTTGAAATGTCTGTCAAACAGATCTGGCTGCCAGAGTTGTCGGGGGTTGATCGCTGTATTAGCTGTCATGTGGGATACGATAATCCAAATCTTGCTGACGCTCCGCAGCCTTTCACGGCGCATCCGGATATCGAGCCGCACTCCATACCATCCATGGGCTGCACAATTTGCCACGGCGGTCAGGGATTTGCCCTTAAGAAAAAAGACGCGCATGGAGAGATCAAACATTGGGAGGAGCCTCTTTTTGGAAAAAAACTGGCAGAAAAATATGGCTTTACTGAAAATGCCTTGCTGGAGCTAAAATGTAATATCTGTCACCGCCGCGACGAAGATACGCCGGGGTTAAAACGAATTAACCTAGCGAAAAAGCTGATCACACAAAAACGTAACTGCCGCACCTGTCACCGCATCGATGGGGTGGGAGGTAAAACCGGGCCCGATTTGACCTTTGTTGGAGATAAGCACGCTGAAAGATTTGATTTTTCCAATATCAAAGAAAAAATTCTCACAAGCGGTCGGCCGCTTTCCATGCTGAGCTGGCACTTCGAACATTTTAAAAATCCCAAAGCGGTGGTGCCGGACAGCAAAATGCCCTTCTCCAAGTACACCGATGACGAAGCCTGGGCGCTGGCTTTGATGATGATGAGCTGGAAAAACATCAATCTGCCCATCCTGCTGGTGCCAAAAGAGAAAAAAGTTGAAATGCCGGAATTGGTGGAAGTTGAGCGCGAAGGCCGCTCGCTGGTGGATTGGGGAAAGCAGCTGTTTCAGGATAAGTTCTGTGCGGATTGTCATACCATCGGTGGCGGCGTGGAGGTGGGTCCGGATTTATTGGGTGTCACTCAGAAAAGAGAAAAGGATTGGTTGCGAAGAATGATTCGAAATCCCGAAGTAATGGAAGAGTCGGATCCCATCACCATGGAATTGTATAAAGAATACGATGAAGTGGGCATGGTGGTTGAAGACTTAACCGATGAGGAAATCGAGGCAATTATCGAGTATCTTCAATCAGTCGGTAAGAAATAAGAATAGAGAAGTGACAACAAAAAAATCGGGGTTATTTGAAAGAAATTAAAATACTGAAAGTAAAATATATTTTATTACTAACATCAAACATTTAACTATTATAGAGTTTTAAAATGAAAAAATTCAGTTCTTTTTGTTTACTTTTGCTTGTAGGGATTATTGTTGCTGGATTTATCAGTAGAAACAACTCTGATTCGGGGCAGCCCATCGCCTACAATCACTTTATTCATGTAGAAGAAAACGGTATGGAGTGCCTGGATTGCCACATCTATGCTGAAAAAAATAGCCGAGCCTCTATTCCAAACATTGAAACCTGCCGGGATTGCCACGAAGAGGCCGTTTCTGAAAGTGAAGAGGAGTTAACCCTGGTGAATTATATTTCAGAGAATAAAAAGATACCCTGGCGGCAAATTTACTTTGTGCCAGATCATGCTTATTTTTCTCATCGCCGTCATGTCACTTTGGGAAAACTGGACTGTATCGTTTGCCATGGGGATGTGGGAAGCCAGACCAAACCTGTAACCGAACCGGTAAATGATATAAAAATGGATTGGTGCCGGGACTGTCATGAAGAGCGGGGGGTTTCGAGCGATTGCTATGCCTGTCATAGATAGAATAAAATTTCATTTTTAAAGACTGAAACAAATAGATGAAAAAAAATAGGATGCATCGATAAGGAGTAATTGAATGAAAATTTCCCGGAGAGATTTTTTAAAATATTTAGGTATGACTTCTGCTGGCGTATCTTTAGTGGGTTTAGGCTGCGATGTAATGTGGTCTGTGCCAGATGAAGTGTACGAAAAAATTGGCGGCGCGCCCAGAATTGAAACCTGGAAAACCAGCATCTGCTCTCTGTGCCCCGGGGGGTGTGGAATCAAGGTGCGGCTGATAGATGGTATTCCGGTGCGGATAGTTGGCAATCCGCTCAATCCGGTGAATCGCGGCGGCGTTTGTCCCATGGCCGAGGCGGGAGTTGAAGCTCTGTTCAATCCGGATAGAATTAAAGAACCATTGAAAAGAGTCGGCGAGCGCGGTGAAGAAAAATGGGAAGCGATTTCCTGGGATGAAGCTTTACAGACGGTGGTGACGCGTTTACAAGCCTTACGTGAAAAAAATGCTGCACATAAACTGGCCTTTTTTTCAGGCAACAGCCACAACCTGCTGTCGAGTTTAATCGAGAGATTTATGCAGGCTTTTGGCTCGCCTAATTTGTTTGTTTTCAACCAAAACACGCTTTCATCTCTGGTGACCTATATAACCCAGGGACATGAAAATCCGCTGGTTTACAATTTCGACGATATCGAACTTTTACTGAATTTTGGCGCAGATTTATTAGATGAAGGGCCCTCCCCCATTCGGTTCAATCAGCTATATTCAGATTTCAGAAATAGAGGAGAAGGGAAAAATGTGAAAGTGGTTCATATTGATTCCCGGCTTTCGCGCACCGCCAGCAATTCCAAAGAGTGGCTGCCCATAAAACCCGGTACCATGGCGGCGCTGGCTTTGGGAATGGCAAATGTGCTCATTAAAGACCGGCAATATGATAGAGATTTTGTTAATAACCTCAGCTTTGGATTTGAAGATTGGCATGACCGGGCAGGCAACCCGCACACAGGTTTCAAATCGCTCGTTGAGGATAATTATTATCCCGAAAAAGTTGCGAAGATTACCGGTGTGCCAGCAAATCGTATTGTCGAAGTTGCCCGGGAATTTGGGGCAGCTAAGTCTGCATTGGTTCTGGCAGGTGGCCAGGCTGTTAACAGCAGCAATAGCTTGTACACGCTCTGGGCCATCGAATGTTTGAATGCGTTGAAAGGCAATTACAAAAATGATGGCATCATTTCGGTGGCCAAAGAGCCGCCGTATGCAAAACCGCCCAAAGTAAATATTGACAAGATTGCTGCTGAGGGGCTGCGGCAGCCGGAGTTAACGCAGTTGATCGAAGATTTTTGTTTTGCAGAAAACGCCGTTACCTATCTACCAAAAGCGATATTGGATAATTCTGCAAATTTGCCGGAAATGCTTTTTCTTGCAAATGCGAATCCGGTGTTTAACTCCACCAATCAAAGTGATTTTGAAGAGGTGCTGAAAGAAATCCCATTTATCGTAAGTTTCTCTTCTTTCCTTGATGATACCAGCGTCTATGCCGATTTGATCTTACCAGACCATGTTTTTCTGGAAAAACATGAGGTGATCCACACTACGCCAATGGTAGAATTTTCACATCTCGGCATGCAGCAGCCTGTCATTAAGCCTTTTTATCATACCCGGCATGTTGGCGATGTTATCCTGGAAATTGCCCGGAAGCTTGGCGGTTCCGTGGCTTCTTCTTTCAAATGGGCAGACTACCAGGAATTCCTCAAGTCGCATTTGAAGGGCATTTATAAAACCGGGGCAGGCACGATTTTTACCGAGCGTATGGATGAAGCTTGGTTAAAGTTCCTCAAAGAACGCGGCTGGCAAATTTTTGAATACACGACTTTCGAGGAGTTTTTGGAAGTACTGTTGGAAAATGGCGGCTGGTGGAATCCTTTTCCCTCGGTGACTGATTTCAGAAAATTTTTCAATACCCCGTCAAAGAAATTTGAATTTTATTCGCGATTATTAGAAAAGAAATTTAATTCGGAAATTCAAGCTGCCAGTGGTTCTAGGGAGGAAATGGATCTGTTATTGAAAAAATGGCATGTCGAGGCCCGGGGAGATTTGGTGTTTTTACCGCATTATGAAGAATTAAAAATTAAAGACGACAGCGGACGATTTGATTATCATTTGCTGCCATATAGATTGATAACAAATGTAAATGGGGAGGGCAGCAATCTGCCCCTACTGCAAGAACTGTTCGGAATGCTCACGCGCAATCACTGGGAGACATGGGTTGAAATAAATCCCGAAACCGCTCATAAACATGGCATAAAGGAAGGGGAGATGGTGAAAGTGACTTCGCCAAAGGGGAACCTGGAGCTGGCGGCAAGACTTTTACCGGGGATCAGTCCGGATGTCTTGTATATTCCTTTTGGACTCGGGCATAAAACAAATGGGCGATATGTGAAAGGGATTGGCGTGAATCCATATTCCATCATTTTGGAAGATTTCGATTTTTTAAGTGGAGTCAACTCTTTAATTTGCACGAAAGTAATGATTGAAAAAGGACATAAAAAGGAGATAGCATAGTATGCCGAAATGGGGTATGGTCATCGATTTAAATAAATGTACGGGTTGTGGCGAATGTGTCGCAGCCTGCAAGATGGAGCTCAATGTAGCCATCGTTGGACCGGAAGAGTCTGCCAGGGGTCGCACCCTGTTTTGCATGGATATTTTCACCTTTTACGAGGGAGAATTTCCAAATGTAAAAGTGCGGCATTTGCCCAGACCGTGTTTCCACTGTGAACATCCACCGTGCACAAAAGTATGCCCGGTACGTGCGACCTACATTAACGATGAGGGTATTGTGGCACAGATTTATCCGCAGTGCATCGGATGCCGCTATTGTCAGACCGCCTGTCCTTATACCGTCAAGTACTTTAACTGGTATAAGCCAGAGTGGCCGGAAGAAATGCGAGCGACTTTGAACCCCGATGTTTCGGTGCGGCCAGCAGGGGTTGTGGAAAAATGTACCTTCTGCGTACATCGACTACAAAAAGCCAAAGAACAGGCTGCTGTGGAACAGCGGCAACTGGAGGAAGGTGATTACGTACCTGCCTGTGTGGAAAGCTGTCCGGCAAAAGCCATGTATTTTGGCGATCTGGATAATCCCAAACACCAGGTAAACAAATTAAAAAGAAGCCACCGGGCTTTCAGAGTCATGGAAGATCTGGGTACAGAACCAAAAGTTTATTATTTGTCAGAGGTGGAATAAATGTTAAACTCACAACGTGAATCTTTTGAAGACGTTGGTCTGATTCGCCCCATCGAACAAACCGGCACCGGATTCTATGTCACAATTTTCATTTTATTGAGTGTAATTGCTTTTACATGCTATATGTATATCAAGCAAATCATTTTCGGTCTGGGTGTGACAGGTTTGGGACAACCTGTGTCGTGGGGATTTTATATTATCAATTTCGTTTTTTTCATTGGCATCAGCCACGCCGGTACGCTGATTTCGGCCATTCTCAGGCTTTCAAAAGCGGAGTGGCGGCGTCCTATCACACGCATGGCCGAAGTCATTACCGCGATTGTTTTGGCCATCGGTGGTCTGCATCCGATACTCGATTTAGGGCGTCCGGATCGGATGCTGCATCTTTTTACCGAAGGTCGTTTGCAATCTCCCTTACTGTGGGACGTCACCAGTATCACAGCGTATTTTGCCGCCAGTACGGTTTACCTGTATCTGCCCATGATTCCGGATATTGCCATCCTGCGCGACCGGGGAACCAAACCACGCTGGCTTTATGCGTTTTTAGCCTGGGGCTGGCAGGGAACGGAACATCAGAAAAAAGTTCTGGAACGCGCCATCAATATCCTGATGATTATGGTGATTCCCATCGCTATCTCGGTACATACGGTGATTTCGTTTATTTTTTCCATGACCATACAACCTGGCTGGCATAGCACAATATTCGGCCCGTATTTTGTCGTTGGGGCTATTTTTTCTGGAATTGCCGCGCTCTTGATCGTCATGATCGCGTTTCGCAAAGCTTTTCATCTGGAAACGTATTTGAAAGAGATCCACTTTAAATATCTTTCTACGTTGCTGCTGATTATGTCCTTATTGTGGGCTTATTTCACTTTTTCAGAATATCTCACGGCTTTTTATGGCCATGAACCCAACGAGATGAGAGTGTTCTTCTACAAATTTACCGGTGATTTTGCGCCTTATTTTTGGCTCATGGGTATCTGTAATTTTCTCATTCCAGTGGCGATCCTGGCAAATCCTAAAACAAAGAACATTCCGGGTATTCTAATCGCCTCAATCACGGTGGTCGTTGGTATGTGGTTGGAGCGATTGATCATTGTTGTTCCGTCGTTAGCCAATCCAAGACTTCCGTATCCAACCGGAATTTATGTACCGACATTGACAGAATGGAGTCTTTTTGCGGGGGGGATTGCAGTTTTTATTTTAGGTTATCTGTTGTTTGCAAAATTTTTTCCATTAATTTCTATCTGGGAAATACAGGAAGGCCGGGAACATAGTTTAAAAGAAGTTTCCGATCGCTTAACCACCTACTTACCTGAACGATCTTAGGTGAATGATTCAGGAAATCGTATGGGAGATCAGTAGAATATGAAACAAAACAAAAATATATTTTTTCTGCAAGTCGCTTCTGTGGCTTTAATCTGGATATTCGTAACCGGCGTCGCCCTTTGGATTTTTAATTTAATTCGAGTCGCACATAAACTTAATGACGCTTTTGACGCGTCGGTAGCCATAAGTATTGTGGCTATCCCGGTATTTTTTATTCTTGCTTCGGTATTGACCTATACTTTTGTCGGAATGCAAAAGGGGCGGAAACGTCAGGAATTCTGAAGTTCACGGCGTACTGTGGAAATGTTACGTGAGCGTTTACAATTCATGGATAATCGAACAATGGGAGTAAAAATGTCAACACAAATCTCGTTTAAAAAATCTTCATTTTTTTACTTTGTGCTGGTCTCATTAACCTTGCATTTTTCGGCTCAAGAAAATATCGCACAGGAGTTAACCATTCCGAAAAATCCACTCAAAGGCCGCTTTGTTTTTGAACAAAAAGGGTGCAATACCTGTCACGCCATTAAAGGCGATGGCGGTGACATTGGACCGGATCTGGGCCAAAGGAAATATTATGGCAGTTTTTTGCAATTAGCTGGAGTCATGTGGAATCATGCCCCCGAAATGCTCAGACGCATGCGCGAACTGGATTTGCCTTATCCGGAATTTTCACGCACTGAAATGGTGGAACTCATTGCTTACCTTTACTATTTGAGATATTTAGGCGAACCGGGCGATTTATATCGCGGTAAAATATTGGTAAAGGAAAAAGGCTGCCTGGTTTGCCATTCCATTGCCGGCAAAGGGGGAAAACAAGCGCCTGCGTTTGATACCTTAGCAAAGTTTATCTCACCGCTGTACATGGCTCAGACACTTTGGAATCATGGCCCGGATATGGACAAGCAACTAAAAAAAATGGGTATTACAAGACCCAAATTTTCAAAAGGTGAAATCGTCGATCTGAGTGCTTACATTCGCGAAGCCAGCAAAAGCACAGTAAAAGAACAAGTTTACATGTCACCGGGCAATCCCCAGAGAGGAAAATTAGTCTTCGATAAGAAAGGTTGTTTGGATTGTCACTCTGTCGGTGAGAAAAAGTCAGGAAGCGGCCCTGATCTGGAAGAATTGGATTGGAACTTTAGTGTCACTGAAATTGCCGGTTTGATGTGGAATCACGGCGCCGAAATGGCCGAGTTGATGAAAGAGCAAAAAATGAGCTGGCCAGTGTTTGATGGCAAAGAAATGGCTGATCTGATTTCGTACATCTACTTTTTTAAATTCAGGGATGAGCCCGGTGATGCGGCTGCCGGCAAAAAGGTTTTTGCAGAAAAAGGCTGCGTGAGTTGTCATGGAACTGACGCGAGAGGCACTGAGTATGCTCCGGATCTTTCCAAGTCCAGAAGTGTACAATCCACAATAGACATGGCACAGATTATCTGGAATCATGCGCCGGTTATGGAAGAAAAAATTACTGAAAAAGTGTTGAAATGGCCTGAATTTTCCGGTAAAGAAATGAGAGACCTGTATGCATTTCTGAAGAATTTATAAGGATGGCGGATTCGATATGATGATAATTCTGAAATACGTCTGAACTAAAGATGATACAAGATCAGCAGAAATGGTTAACCACAAGTATTACGCAATTGAGTCAATAGACGATTATTGTGTATTGTGATTTTTTGTATGGCGGTTGCATATTTTAGAAATAAAAAGATTCGGATTTCTTAAGGACTTAATCAAATGGAGGTTGTCAATGCGTAACTTTTTCAAAATATTGTTTGTTTTCATTATTGCCTTGACAGGAACGGTTCAATCACAAGACAAAAAGGAAAGTCCTGGCTACAGTTATATTGGTACAAAAAATTGTAAAAAGTGTCACATTAAGCAGTATAAATCCTGGAAAAATACCAAAATGGCAAATGCTTACGAAATTCTGAAACCAGGTGAAAGAGCTGAAGCCAAGCAAAAAGCCGGCCTCGATCCTGAGAAAGATTATACTACGGATGCCGAATGTCTGTCATGCCATACAACCGGTTATGGCAAACCGGGAGGTTTCGTTAGTTTAGAAGACACCCCTGAACTTGTTGGTGTAAGCTGCGAAATGTGTCATGGGCCAGGCAGCGAATACACAAAAAAGCAATATATGCATTTGAAAAACAAAGAGTACAAACTGTCAGAGGTGGTGAAAGTTGGTCTTGTTAGTCCTGTAACCGGGGAGACCTGTACCTCATTGTGCCACAATGAGAAAAGCCCGTTTGTTGATAAAGACAATCCTTTTGATTTTCAAACCAGAAAAGAGCAGGGTACACACGAACATTTTCCATTAAAGTATAAGCATGAGTAAAATTATTTCAAATTGAATTGGTGGAAGCGAACACTAATAGAGGCCATTTTATAAATAATGGCGTCAATGAACATAAATGAGGCAAGACCTATGATTGATTTGTTAAAAGCATCCAGGTTTTTTAGAGATTTTACGGATGAGGAACTTGAAGCCATCTCTAAAATAGGGCAGTTGGTTTCATTGAAAGCCGGTGAACGAATATTTGAAGCAGAAAGTCCGGCAGAGTATTTTTACATCATCAGCGAAGGGGCAGTAGAGATTCGATTCGAGCTGACTTATTATAATGTTACAAAAGAAATCACACTCGAAAGGCGGGTGAAAGGAGATGCATTTGGTTCGTCGGCCCTCACGAAACCCAATGTATATACTCTTTCAGCCTGGACTGCACAAGATACCAAACTCTTAAAGTTCAAAGCGAGTGAAATAAATAAAATATGCCATGAGAATGCACATTTCGGATTCATTATGATGAATAATATATCTGAAATCATCGGTGAACGATTTGCCTCAATTCAAAGGATCTTAATTGACGTCATCCAGCAAAGTTTGAAAGATAAAGAAGTATAAATATTATAAGTCAGTTCATTTACGAGACAAATTTGATTTTCATGCGGTCAACATTGTTTTATTTCTAAACTATTGTAAACTTCTCATCCTTGCATGATGACCGTCATTCCCGCAAGATCTTTAAGCGGGAATCCACTCTTTAGTTAGGCAAAAGATTCCCGATAGCGGCAATCGGGAATGAGACCATTTCATTTCCATCGAGATGATTTTATCAAAATTTGCAATAGTCTTGTTTTCATAATACAATAAATTTTCCTGATTAAATGCCGGAACATTTTACTCATAAAACGATAAAATCTTTAAAATTATTGCCAAAGTCATTAACTCCAAACCTGTTTAATCAGTTACAATTTTATATACCCTGCATTATTCAAAAACTTTCGCCACAAAGGCACTAAGTCACTAAGAATAAATAATCTACAACAAGCGTGAAACTAAAACTGAGTTTTCTAAGGTATTCTATTGAATTCTCTTTTACTCAATATTTACAATACTTTGTGTCATTGTGACTTCGTGGCTATGAATTATTCAGGATACATTAACTTTTGTAGCAATTAATACAATCCAGTAAATCGCGAACAATGTAAAACTCAAAAAATTCCCGGCGGAGATTTTGCCTGGTGAATTAGTAGGGAGTTCATTGATTGATTTACTGCGACTTTTCTCCTGAAACAGATCTCGGCTATTCCAAAGTGAGGTTTTCTCACTCACTTTATGTTTTTGAAATGGTCTGTCTCGGAGATAAGCTTTGTTTCCACAGTATTTTGATGTAATTGCATTCGTTATCAAAATTAAACTTAGCTGAAAACAAAACAGGAGGAGCGCGCCATGTATCCCCACCACCAAAGCCGACTTTTTCAATTTTTAAAGCTATCTGTTTTTAAACTTTTTTTATTATTTTTGTTGGGCATCGTGCTGGTGTCGTTTCTATTTGCCCAGGAAAGTTTTCTCAGCGCCGACCCTAATTTGGGCAAACAATTATTTGAGAAAAAAGGATGCCAGAATTGCCATGCCATTCGCGGAGAAGGGGGGGAGGTTGGCCCCGATTTTGGCTGGAATGAATTTTTTGGCAACGCGTTTGATCTGGCAGCGGCACTCTGGAATCATTCCCCAATCATGAGCGAAATCATGGAACAAATGCACATCGCCCGTGCGCAATTTACTGAAGATGAAATGGCGCAAGTCATGTCTTTCCTTTATTTTCAAAGATACTACAAAAAAACGGGTAACGTACTGAAAGGCAAAAAGTTGCTCACGGAAAAGGGCTGCTTGAATTGTCATAGCGTGCATGGCAAAGGCGGTAAAATTGCCCGGCAACTGGATAAATTACCTGAGTACATTTCCCCGTTGTTTATGGCGGAGTCCATGTGGAATCACGGCCCGGACATGATGAATAAAATGAAAGAGCTGCGGATAAAATGGCCCAAATTCAATGAAGAGGAAATCGTCGATCTCACCAACTATTTGCGCATCCTGAGAATGGAGTCACCGTCTGCAGAGGTTTATATGAAGGCCGGCAATCCGGCTTCCGGCAAGGAATTGCTGGCAAGCAAAGGGTGTTTGCGCTGTCATTCCGTGAACGGTCAGGGAGGGGAGATTGGCCCGGATCTCATGGATTTGAATTTCAACAAAAGTGTGACCGAAATCGCCGGTATGATGTGGAATCACGGCGAAAAAATGATGGAGAATATGCGTAAAGTCAAGATGGATTGGCCAGAATTTCAAGGCAGTGAAATTGCCGATCTGATTTCATACCTTTATTATTTGCACTTTCTCGAACAAAATGGTAATGCCGGAAAAGGCAAAAAACTTTTCAATAACCGAGGTTGTGCCAACTGTCACGAACAGGAAAGCCAGATTCCGGCGCCCAAAGTCGTCGACATGAAATCCATCGACACACCCATCAAAATGGTGCAGGTGATGTGGAACCATGCCCCCAACATGCAGAAAAGAATGCAGGAGTTCAATGTAGAATGGCCGCAATTTAATCGGAGTGAGATGCAGGATCTTTTTGCGTTTTTCAACAGCTTAAAAGGATTTAAGGAAAAACCGTAGCTTAAGGTGAGTGGAGGAGGAGGCGAGCACCAAACCCTGACCGATTAAAAGGTGTTGCCCTTTAATAACTGATAAACGCGTGTAGCAGCCATACTTCTGCACGCGTTTTTTTATTTTTTCTGATTCCCCCCAATATTTAAATCAAACAATAGCTTAAAAGAGGGGCAAATTTACCTCTGCTGAGAAGTGAATGTCTCAGTTGGCAGGCTATTTAAAAACAGTACCTTCCCTGAAAGGGTTGCTTTTAAAAGGGACAAATTTGTCCCTTTTAAAACTTGTTGACTTTTCTGTAAATCCCGCCAGCCTTAAACAGACTTTTTGTAACTTACTGAAATTTAAGACTTAAACTTGAACTTTTTTCTAAGCGATCTCAAATCGGACAAATTGGTACGATGATTGTACTGACGATTCAGAACATGAGGCGATTCGCGAGAAAATGACTAAAATGCGGTAAATGCCTGGCAGAAATTGAAATTGAAATTTATGTCATAAGTATTGAAAGACAGTTATTTTATCTTTACTTCAAGATATAAAATAAACATTTAATTTGAGGAGGAGAATGACATGATAGGTAAAAAACGGATGTTATGGATAATTTGTTTGGTCTTTACAGCAATGGCGTCAGCGCAAGAGTGTGTGGACTGCCACAAGCAGGTAACGCCGAACATCGTGTCCGATTGGCAGTTGAGCAAACACAACGAAAACGAAGTCACTTGCGGCGTATGCCACGGAGAGGGGCACACCAGTGCAACAGATGTGGATAAGGTCGAAATTCCCACGCCGGCGACGTGTGCAGACTGTCACGAGGATAGGGTAGAGGAGTACAAAAAGGGCAAACACGCCCTTGCCTGGGCAGCCATGAATGCCATGCCCACCACGCACGGGTTGCCTGCTGCGTTGTCAGAAGGCATGAAGGGCTGCGGCGGCTGTCACAAGATCGGCTTGAAAAGCGACGAAGAAATTAAGGAGCTAAAAAAAAACGGCGCCGGTTTTGGTGTCGCTTCCTGTGATGCTTGCCACACGCGTCATACGTTTTCAGTGCAGGAAGCTCGACAGCCGCAAGCCTGCCAGACCTGCCACATGGGATTCGATCATCCGCAGTGGGAGATGTACTCGTCTTCCAAGCACGGCGTGCGCTATTTGTTGAAACAGAACAAAACCCTGCCTGAAAATGTGTCGGCGCCCACCTGCCAGACCTGTCACATGCAGAATGGCAACCACGAGGTGCGTACCGCCTGGGGCTTTCTGGCTGTGCGTCTGCCCTTACCAGAAGAGCCCCAGTGGCAAGCCGATCAGGTGACCATTCTGCAGGCTTTGGGTGTGCTGGATCCACAAGGCAATCCTACGGCGCGGCTGGAAGTTGTCAAACAAGCCGATGTGGCGCGACTCACCCAGGAAGCCTGGCAGACCGAACGCGACAAAATGCTCAGTGTTTGCAGCGATTGCCATTCTGAAAATTTTGCCCGTGCTGAGTTGGGAAAAGGCGATGAAATGGTCAAAGAAATCGACCACCTGCTGGCGGAAGGCATCCGTATCGTTGCCGATTTATACAAAGACGGCGTTCTTAAAAAACCCGAAAGTTATGCGTACGATTTTCCCGATCTCCTGACTTTTCATGACGCGCCCACGGTCATCGAGCAAAAACTGTTTGTCATGCATCTCAAGCACCGCATGCGGGCCTTTCAGGGCGTGTTTCACGCCAACCCGGATTACGCGCTCTGGTACGGCTGGAGCGAAATGGTGCGCGACCTCACGGAGATCAAAGCTCTGGCCGAAGAGCTGCGGCACCGGCACCAGGAATCGAAAGAGCATTAGGGAAAAAATCACATATTACAGGTAAAAAAATGGTTATCGCAAGCTTGCTGATTCACTGCCGTTCTGAATTTCTGGAAAACGTCATAGCTGAAATTCAAGGGCAGCCCGGCATCGAAATCGTCGATCACCGCCATTCAAAAATCGCGCTGGTGCTGGAAACGGAGACCACCGAACAGGCTGTGGCCATCAGCGATGAAATTCGCGCCACGCCCGGCGTCTCCAATCTGGAACTGCTGGCCCATTTTTTTGAAGACGAAGTACAGGAAAATTTTGGCAGTGTGATGAATTCGTCGTAATTTCAAACGAGTCATTCAGTTAATGACAGTTTATAATGCCACATTAATAACTGTAAAAAATAACCTGAGGATTAAACACAGGGGAGTTGAATATGAATAATTTAAACAGGCGACAATTTCTGAAATCCACGGCTGCCTCCATTGCCGCGGCTTCGTTGCTTTCGTCTTGTGAAAGCAGCAAAGATGAACCGCTGAAACAGGCGGCCGGCGGGGAAGTTGATCAACTGGGGATCGAGTGGGACAAAGCGGTATGCCGTTTTTGCGGAACCGGCTGCGGGGTTTTGGTAGGCCGTAAAAACGGCAAACTCGTGGCCACTAAAGGCGATCCAGACTGCTGGTCAAACAAAGGTTTGAATTGTGTCAAAGGCTATTTTTTGGCCAAAATCCTTTACGGCCAGGATCGCCTGACCACGCCTTTGATTCGAAAAAACGGTAAATTGACCGAAGCCACCTGGGAAGAAGCGCTGGATCTTATCGCATCAAAATATGAAGAAGTGCTGAAAAATCACGGCTCCGATGCGGTAGCCATGTTCGGTTCCGGGCAGTGGACGATTTTCGAAGGCTACGCCGCGGTCAAATTCATGAAAGCCGGTTTGGGTTTTATTTCAAAAGATGGCGTGGGGTCCAATCACCTGGAGCCCAACGCCCGCATGTGCATGGCCAGCGCGGTGGCGGCTTTTATGCGCACCTTCCAATCGGATGAGCCCATGGGAAGTTATGAGGACATCGAGCACGCCGACACCTTTGTGCTCTGGGGCGCCAACATGGCAGAACAGCACCCGGTGCTGTTTTCTCGTATCATGGATACCAAATTAAAGAATCCCGAGCAGGTTAAAATTGTGGATATCGGGACCCAGTACACGCGTGTTTCCGAAGAAGCCGATCTGTATTTGGAGTTTCGTCCGCAAACCGACCTGGCCATCGCCAATTATTTTGCCAATTATATCATTCAGAATCACCTTTACGATCAGGAATTCATCGACGCCAGTGTGGTCTTTAAAAAAGGAGAAACCAACATTGGCTACGGTTTGAAAGACGGCGGCGCGGATATCCCGAAAACCGCCGGCAAAATGACGCCCATTCAATTTTCGGAGTACAAAAAATTTGTCTCCAAATACACAGCAGAATACGTGTCCAAACTTTCGGGCGTGCCGGTGGATTATCTGCGCGAAGCCGCCAAACTCATTGCGGATCCGAAAAGAAAAGTGGTTTCTTTCTGGACCATGGGGTTCAACCAGCATTCGCGCGGCACCTGGGTCAACCATCTGGTGTACAATATCCATCTTCTGACCGGCAAGATTTCCAAGCCCGGCATGGGGCCGTTTTCTTTAACCGGCCAACCCAGCGCCTGCGGTACCGCCCGGGAGGTCGGAACGTTTGCGCATCGTTTGCCAGCCGATATGGTGGTGGCCAATGAGGTGCACCGCAAAAAAGCGGCTGAGATCTGGGGCATTCCCGTGGAGAAAATCAATCCCAAACCCGGTCTGCACACGGTGGAAATGTTTCGGGCCATCGATAACGGCAAAATCAAACTGCTGTGGACGCAGGTGACCAACCCGTTTCAGTCCATGCCCAACCTCAACCGCTACCGCAAGGCCGCAAAAGAGCGCGAGGTGTTCATCATCGTTTCCGATGTCTATCCCACCTGCACCACCGAGCTGGCGGATGTGGTGCTGCCTTCGGCCATGTGGACCGAAAAGGAGGGCGCCTACGGCAATGCCGAGCGCCGCACCCAGCACTGGAACAAAATCGCGGATGCCCCCGGCCAGGCCAAAACCGAGATCTGGCAGATGTGGGAAGTGGCCAAACGTTTGAAATTGGCTGACGGCCGCACGCTGGCTGACGTCATTTATCATTTTGATGAAGATAATTTTTACGAGGAGTTGTGGGAAGAATATCGCCGCTTTTCCCTGGGCGTGGGGAAAGACCTGGCGCCGTACGCGGTTTTGCGCGAGAAACACGGAGTGGTCTGGCCGTATGTGCACAAGGATAAAGCGGTGAATAAGCAAGTGGACTTCAGCGATGTCTGGACCGGATTAGAAGCTACCGAAGGGGACGACGGCGATTTTATTTCCGTCAAATGGCGCTACAATGCCCAATTTGATCCGTACGCGGCGAAATTTATCAAAGAGAATCCGGAGCGAAAATTCAAAGACGGAATTGTTTTCTACAAAGCCAAGAAAAATGATTATCGAGCCACTGTGCTGGCCGTGCCTTATGAACCGGCAGCCGAAGAACCCGATACGGTCTATCCCTTCTGGCTGTGCACGGGACGCGTGCTCGAGCACTGGCATACCGGCAGCATGACCATGCGTGTGCCGGAGCTGCGGCGGGCGGTACCGCGCGCAGTGGTGAACCTCAATCCCAAAGACGCCAAACGATTGGGCATCAAACGCGGCGATCTGGTGCGGGTGACCTCCCGGCGCGGCAGCGTGGTTTTTCCAGCGGATGTCAACGGCAGATCTATCCCGGCTCAGGGCAGCGTGTTTATTCCTTTTTTCGACGAGACCCGGCTGGTAAACGAAGTGACACTGGATTCCTACTGCCCCATTTCAAAAGAGCCGGACTACAAAAAATGCGCGGTGAAAATTGCGAAAGTGGTTTGAGGGCGCTGTTCAATTTTGGTTGCATGAAATTCATTCGGATTGACATGCCGCAACTGATTGGAGAGTCGATTGAGTACCATGGAAAGACGCGATTTTATTAAAAAGGGTCTGGCCATAACCGCTGTCGGCAGCGCCGTTGGTTTGTCGTTGCTGAAATTGCTGGGTTCGCGCAATAAACTTTACTTTCGGCCACCGGGAGCTTTACCCGAAAACGCGTTTCTCGCGGCCTGTATCCGTTGTGCCAAATGCGTGCAGGCTTGTCCTTACAACACGCTGGTGCTGGGCAGTGCGAATGATGGACACAGCAGCGGCACACCTTTTATCGAATTTCGAGAAGTGCCCTGCTATATGTGCGAGGATTTGCCCTGCATTTCGGCTTGTCCCACCGACGCCCTGGACCACGCACTCAACGACGTGCATCAGTCAAACATCGGTACCGCCGTGATTACGGACAGAGAAGCGTGCCTGTCGCTGAACGGCATACGCTGCGAAATTTGCTACCGCGTCTGTCCGTTCATTGACAAAGCCATCACTCTGCAAAAACACGAGCAGGCCCGGACGAAGCGACACACGGTTTTCGAGCCGGTGGTACACAAAGCTTTGTGCACCGGCTGCGGCATTTGTGAAAACGCGTGTCCTTTGGATGCGCCGGCCATCACGGTGGTAAGGTCGCAGCGCGGAGCGAAATCGAAACACTATATTTACCAGAGTGGGTGAATCGTCAAAAAAATCATGATTACCTGGATGAAACAGAACAAGTGGAAAATAGCGCGGCGGGCAGTGCAAATCACGGTTGTGCTGGTGCTTTTTTCACCGGCTCTGGGATTTCGCTTTTTTCATGGCACGTTGATTTCCGCGGAGGTGTTTGGTTTGCCTCTCACCGATCCGCTGGCGGCTTTGGATTATTTTCTGGCGACCAGAAATCTTTATCTGTCGCTGACTGTGGGTGCGATTTTGGTGTTAGTGTTTTATTTTTTGGTTGGTGGCCGGGTTTTTTGCGGCTGGGTTTGCCCGATGTTCCTGTTTGCAGAATATGCAGAAAAACTGCATAAGCGCATCGCGGTTTTCAATTATCAACCCAAACCCGCGCAAAAATACTGGCTCCTGGTGTTCGTTCTGCTGTTGAGTTTGCTGACTTCCCGGCCGATTTTCGAGCTCTTTTCGCCTATTGGGATTGTGAGCCAGAATATTGCCCTGGGACTGGATTATCCAAGAGCGGTGTTTGGCAGCGAATTAGCGCTGGAATCTGGCGGAGCTTTTGGCAATGAAAAGGAAGTGATTTTGAATCCGCAAACCGAGCGTTGGCGCTTTTTATTCAACAGTTCTCTTTGGATCGTCTTAACCATTTTGCTCATCGACCTATTTGTTGCAAAAAATTGGTGGTGCAAATTCACCTGTCCGGTGGGCGCGCTGTATTCTCTTGTTGGGCGGCAATCGCCTGTCAAGGTTCAAATCGATCACCAGGCTTGTGATAATTGCGGGGAGTGTTTTGCGGTTTGTTTTGTTTCCGAAGTGCTGCAAGCCCCGGTTCAGGGTAAAAGCCGTTGGGTGATGGAGGGCATTTGCAGCAACTGTTTCAATTGTGTGGACGCCTGTCCGCAAAACGCGTTGAATCCTGGATTGAAAATAAAATAGGAGCGAACAATGTTTAAAAAAATTCTATCGGTATCTTTTATGATATTGGTTTTTATGGCCTGTCAGCAAAAAACCAAAGTATCCAACGAGCCTTTAACTGCTGCGGATAGCCTGAATTTGCAGCTAGTGCTGAAGGAGCACGTGGCATCGTTTGCCGCGCCGCCCATGATTCCACAAGACCACCCGGTCGCCATCGGCGAGGATATCGAACAAACGTTGAATGGCGGAGAGGATTGCCTGGAGTGTCACAACGATCCGGAGCAAAAAGACGAAATTATTCAGACCCTGCATCCGCAACGGCACAACTGTTTGCAGTGTCATCTGCCGGTGGTCGAGGATTCCGCCACAGACAGAGATTTCAAAGTGGCCAATTCCTTCGAGAAAATTCAACCGAAGTAAACTGCATGATTTCGCGCAAAGAGTTTTTTACCAAGTCCTTTAAGGCCGCATTCGGCGCGGCAGCAAAAGTCCTCGACGCCCGGCTGCCGGCGGAAATCAAGGAGCTGCCTCGGCAAATTTATCCACCCGGCGCCGCAAAAGATTTCACAGAGAAGTGTGCTGCCTGTGGGGATTGCGCTGCCAGTTGTCCGGTGGACGCCATTCAAATAAAAAAGGATGCGGTGTCCGGCCAAAACGTCGCCATGATAGTGCCCCGCGATCAGCCCTGCATCATGTGCGAGGAGCTGCCGTGTACCCATACCTGCAACCAGCAGGCTCTGCTGCCGCCGGCAGGGAACGCGTTCCCCAAAATTGGGCTGGCTGTATTTCGGGAAGACGTCTGTCTGGCTTACACCGGCAGTTACTGCATGACGTGTTACGACGCCTGTCCCTTAAAGCGTCGGGCGATGCTTCTGGAATTTAACCGGCCGGTTATCGATGCCAGTACCTGTACCGGCTGCGGAGTATGTGAGCAGGTTTGTATTTTGAGTTCAGAGAATGGGGTGGTGATTGAACCGGTTTGAGCTAGTTGGTTTTGTGAAGTTGTTTCAAAGATAAATTATTAACATTTCTCACTTAAGTTACGGTTAAAAAAAGACTATCAAAGCTGTCATTCTATAGGAATCTTTTTGATTTTCAGCACAGGTGCTACTTCAATTCTCGTTTCTTAAAACTAAAAAGATTCTTCCAGAATGACATTTAAGATATTGTTTATATAGTAGTCCTATCAGCTAATTGATGTGAGAAATGTTAGTCATTAATTCAATTGTGATGCTAAATGATTAAAACAAGGAGAAGGAATGATGAAAAAATTCGTAAGTTTCTTTTTGACCGCGATTTTGCTTTGTGGACTGACGGTAGTTGGTCAGACCCAGGAGAAAAAAGCTGAAGAGGGATTTAAACTGAAAATCAACGGCGTTTACACCGCCTGGTTTCAGAAGCAGCAAAATTTCTTTTTCGGAAAATCTGATTACAACGATAATTACGTGGTACAGATGCTGCGTTTGAACCTCAATCTGGCGGTTTCGGATCATTTGAAAGCCGTCACCCGATTTGATCTGGCACAGGGCTGGTGGGGTGTGGACAACGACGATTTTCGCGGCGAGCTCGACGACGACAACTCCAATCTTTCAGCGCGATTCAGCAACAAAGACACCAATTACGGCTTGCACGTGGATATCGGCTACCTGGATTTTATAGTGCCGGGCGCCGCCATCCCCATCCATTTTCGGGTTGGAAGAATGTACTTCGGGTTGGGCAACAAAATCGTACTCGACAGCAACTTCGACGGCGTGCAGGTGGATTTCGATACCAAATCCGGAAAAATAGGATTGGGCTGGGCCAAAGTCTCCGAAGGTGTTCAGGCGCTAACTGACAACGATCTTTCGGCTTCTGGCGGGGCCGACGGCGACGACGCCGATCTGTTTCTGGCTAAGTTTAAACGTAAAAGCGGCAAGGCGGCCTTTGGTGCCTTCGGCATGTATTTCATGGATCGCGGCGACGATGACGGCAGCACTTTTATGCCCAACGGCATCGATTACTTTCGCACCCGGTTTGCACCCCACGTCAGCAAGTTAGCGGCATTCGGACTGACTTTCGATTATGTGGATAAAGAAAAAGGCTTCACGCTCGTCAGTGAATTCGACTACCTGACCGGTAAAGACGATGTCGGCAATTCCGATTCTGGTGCAAATCAATTAGCGGATGTGAATGACGGCGATATCAACGGTTTCAATTTCTATGTGAAAGCCAATAAGGATTTAGACCCGAAAGTGAACGTGGGTTTGACCTTTGGCATGGGCTCCGGCGACGACGATCTGACCGGCGGCAGCGGTAATGTGAACAAGTTGAAAACCATGGGTTATTTTTATATCACAGAGTTGTGGGAAGACAGCATCATGCCAGACGAAGAAGGCATCTCACCGCAGGGTTTGGGCGCGCCCAACACTCGAGGCTACCGTGAGCTGGAAAACACCACGCTCATTCAAGGAAATCTCCTGCTCAAACCGATGCCGAAATTAAAACTCATGGCTTCGTATTCTCTACTGAGAGCCACTCAGGACATCCACGGCTGGGCGGACGCCGATACCAACGGTGTGATTTCCACTACTGAATTCAGTGGCGAATCCTCCAAATCCATCGGTAGTGAAATCGATTTTAAAATCGACTACAACATTTACCCGCAGCTCGTTTGGACCCTGCGAGGCGGTTATTTGTTCGCCGGCGATGGCGCCCGGCTCTTGATCAACGGCAACACCACCTACGATGAAAACCCTTGGGAGCTCAAGATGACTTTGACCTATCGTTTTAAATAACTATTTGCGTGCATAGATTTTATACAAGAGAAGACCGAGAAGAGAATGATTGATGATAGCTTATTTTTCATTTTATTAGAAAAGCGTCAAAAATGGTGAAAGGATTCTATGTAAAATCGCACCATCAACTAAAAACCAGAAATGCCAAAATTGACATTCTGAAAGAATCATTTTAATAAACAATGCTTTGCGTTAAATCTAAGAAGAGGCCTGCTGCCGGCCCCGCAAAGCGGGGGATGACAGAAGCGTAAACTATTGAGTTTTGATTCAGTCTCTAAATTTCAATACTCTGTTTGCTTGAATTAAATTTTTAATTTTATATTGGAGTACAAAATGATGCTTAACACAGAAAACCAATTTGGGCGAAAAAGAATCATTGGGTTTTTCGTTGCCGTGCTGGTCACGTTCCTGGCAGGTGGGACGGTTGCACAAATGAAAAATGTAGAGGCAAACAAGCCGGAAATGATATTAACCGAAGAAACCCAAAAGTGTGTTGCCTGCCATGAGAAGGAAGGCATCGCCGTCGGCGTCATTCGACAGTGGCAGCAAAGCAAGCACGCCGAACTTGGGGTCGGCTGTGGAGAATGCCACGGCGCCCAGGAAGGCGAATGGGATGCGTTCCAGTGCACGGGCAGCGAAATAGTAGTTGGCCGGCATCCGACGCCGAAAGACTGCGCAGAATGCCACGATTCAGAAGTTGAGGAATTCGCTAACAGCAAGCATGCGCACCAGTTCTGGGTGATGAAGAACGCCGATCGTTCGGTGTTTGAGTTTCCCATCGCTACCCGCCACGGTTGTGAACAGTGTCACAATATCGGCACGGTCTGGCCCGACAACAGCGTGGGCGAGTGCGACGCCTGCCACGCCAAGCATTCCTACTCCAAAGCGGTAGCGCGCCAGCCGGAAACCTGCGGCGAGTGTCACATCGGACCGGATCATCCACACATTGAGATTTATAACGAATCCAAACATGGCAATATTTTCAAGGCCCTGGGTAAGAAATGGGATATGAATTATTCAACCTATAATAATGAAGAAATTCCCATCGAAGCGCCGGTTTGCACCACCTGCCACATGGACGGAAATGAAAAGCAGCCCATGACCCACGACGTCAGCGCCCGTCTGGCCTGGGAATCGCAAGCGCCCTGGAGCTACCGAACCGTGTGGGATGAAGAAAATCTCGGGAGCTGGGAGAAGAAGCGCGAGCGCATGGAGTCCATCTGCCAGAGCTGTCATGCGCCAGATTTCGTCGGCATGTACCTTCTGACTGCCGATCTGGTGAACTTGCAGTATAACGAAATTCGCCGCTTTTTTGTGGACTGGACGAAGCGCATGACTGAGGACGGCGTCATCGACCGCATGCAAGCCGACGGTAAATTCTATTCGAACCCGGTTCTGAACGGCTGGGACGAGGAGCCAGAAGAGCTGATGTACTATGCCTGGCATCACGAAGGCCGACGATTCCGGCACGGCGCCGAGATGATGGGCGCCGATTTTACCCAATGGCACGGCATCTGGGAGATTCAGGAAGATGTCATCGAGCTGATGAAATTTGCAGCGGAAGCCGGTTACGTGGAAGCGCTGGAATGGGTTAACTCAAATGATCCAGCTAAGTTTATCCCATTTGCGCTGTACGACGTACCGGGGAGCGCCTGGGGCATCAACACGCAAGCCAATCGCACGCCGTTCGTTTACAATCAATTTCCTAACTACTGGGAAGAAGTGCGCAAGAATGTCCAAGCCGCCTATAAAAACGGCCTGCTGTCTGAAAAGCAATGGCGACTCTGGGAAAAACGCTACCAGGACAAGGAATACTATCTGGGTACGAAATTCGACACCCAGCAGGTTTTCGATTTTTATTCAAAAAGAAACGACCTCGATACGCGAGCGTTTCAAGAACAGGTAGTAAAACAAAAACTGCCAGCCGGTGTTTTTTACAAACTCAAATCCGGTGAATTCAAGGGCTGGAATTTCGAGAGAAAAAAAGAAAATCCCGAAAACCATTAACTACAGGAAACGAACTGCTTTTGCACGCGCAGGTGAATTGACTGCCAGGAGACCAATCCAACTCTTAATTTAAAATACGGGCAGCTAAGAAAACCAGTAAATGGTGATTTTTTTACCACTCAGTAAATGAGATTTGCGGGTAGGATCGGATGAATTATTTTTGAACCGTCGTACTGAAAATGAGTGTGGAAACGAACCGGGAAGGAAGCCGGTGGATTTCTACTGTGACCTGTGTCCATTTCAAAGAATGAGATTTGGCAAAATTTTACTTTTGCGTCATTCAGAAATTAATTTCTGACAAAAATATGGCGTCACTCAAACCCTCTCCCGCTTTTCAGAGCAGAGGGTTTTCTTTTGTGTTTTCAGAGTTTTACGCGAAACGCCGGATTGAGTTTGAACTACACGAAAACGCCGAGGTGATAATATTTGATCAATAGCATCATGGATGAAAAATCCGCTAAATTCAATTGATTGAGTGACAGATTAAACGAGTGTAGCATTTTTCGATTTTTTATTTTTCTTCGTTGAATTTTTTGTTGCATTGTATTCAAAAATTGTATATTTTAGCGCGGTTTTTTGGAGTGCAGGATTTATATTCAATTAGATAGTGATTGGCCCGAAAACAGCCATTACCTGTCTTTCCTGCACAAGGCTTGTCCTTGCATGTATTTAGATTTAGCCAGGAGATCGCAGGAATGACATTAAGAATCGAGTTTTCGGTCAATCACTATCTAAATCTGACAAAAAAGGAGTACTCTTAAAAAATAAAAATCATCCACGAAAGAACAAAATTCCTCTTCGTGTTCAAATTTGAACGTACATGATTGATTTAGTTACTTGGCTAATTAATAATGAATTGAAAAAAATAATAATATTGTGAGGAGACGAATGAAATCTGAATCAACGAATGCGAACCATCCCTCGGGAAACCATCTATCCGAAGGCAAAAAAATTTCCCGCAGAAAAGTCGTAAACATTTTGATGGGGGGCGGCCTGGTCACCACGCTGGGTGCTATTTTAGCGCCCATCATCAATTTCGTTATTCCGCCGAAAGTGCAGGAAGCGGTACAAAACAGCGTGGTGGCAGCGAAAGTTGGCGAACTACCCATCAATTCCGGTAAGGTATTTCGATTTGGAAGCAAGCCCGGCATCTTGATTCATACCCAAGCCGACGAATATGTGGCATTTTCAGCTATTTGTACCCACCTGGATTGCACGGTGCAATATCGAGCCGATTTTAAGCACATCTGGTGTGCGTGTCACAACGGCCATTTTGACTTAACCGGCAAAAATATTGCAGGTCCACCGCCCCGGCCTCTGGAGTCGTACCAGGTGGATATCAGCGGCGAAGATATTGTGGTTACCAAAGTAGCTTGATTAAATTTTTCATAAAGAAAAAAGCAGGGATAAATCATGTCACAGATTGAAAAAGAAGTCGAAATCAAAATAGAAGATACAAAGACAGAAGTCCAGGATGTTTCGGGCTCACCCATTTTGCGTTGGCTGAAAGAGCGCTATGATCTCAGCGCCATGGAATACTTCTTCAAAAAGAAAGAGGTTCCCATTCATCGGCATACCATTTGGTATTATTTTGGTGGGATTACTCTGTTCTTTTTTGTAATCCAGGTGGTCACGGGAATCATGTTGTTACTTTATTATCGTCCCACAGCAGAATCGGCATTTGAAAGCGTCCAGTTTATCATGACCGAAGTGCGTTTTGGCTGGCTTATCCGTTCGATTCATAGCTGGTCGGCAAACTTGATGATCCTGGCCGCGTTCATTCACCTGTTCAGTGTATTTTTTATGAAAGCGTATCGTAAACCCAGAGAGCTGACCTGGGTGACCGGCGCGTTTTTGTTGTTTTTATCTTTAGGATTTGGATTTTCAGGCTATTTACTGCCATGGAATGAGCTGGCTTTTTTTGCCACCAAAGTAGGAACCGAAATTGTTGCGGTGGTACCGGTGGTTGGCAACTTTTTGTTGAAATTTTTACGCGGCGGCGAAGACGTCACCGGTGCTACCCTGACACGTTTTTTTGGTTTCCATGTGGCTGTGTTGCCGATGATTTCCGCCTTGTTGCTGGCAATTCATTTGATGGTTGTGCAAAAACAGGGCATGAGTTTGCCCCTGCATTTAGAAAAAAAAGGAGTGAAAATGAAAGCCATGCCCTTTTTCCCGAATTTTCTTTTGCGCGACCTGCTGGGTTGGGTGCTGGCTTTAGGAGTTTTAGCGGCGATTGCGGCTTTGTTTCCATGGGAGCTGGGAGTTAAAGCAGACCCCTTTGCACCTGCACCAGCCGGCATCACCCCGGAATGGTATTTCATCTTCATGTTTCAAACCTTAAAATTCATCCCGGCTAAGATTCTTTTTCTGGATGGAGAACTTCTGGGTGTTTTATTTTTTGGCATTATGGGCGCTCTGTTCGTCCTGGTGCCATTCTTGGATCGCCAATCTAAAGTGGGTGAAGTTAGCAAAAAATTCACCATTATTGGTATCGTTGCGTTGATTTACATCATTGCGATGACCATCATTTCTTACACTGTACCGCAAACGTTTTAAAATTCATTTTAAAGGAAAATAGAAATGCGATATTCAGGTATGTTGATATTCATGTTGATAATGATATTTGTCGTTGGTGGATTTAGTACGGTCACTTCACAGGAAGAAACGCAACCGGCTGAAGGCAACAGTTGCATTTCCTGCCATTTGGAAATGGGAGATGAACTGGCGGCGCCGGTAGAAGGCATGAAAGAAGACGTACATACTCAACAGGGTTTGTCGTGTGCCGATTGCCACGGCGGCGATCCCGAAGCCGGTTTTGACGGCGACTCCGAAGCCGCCATGAATCCGGATAAAGGCTACATCGGCGTGCCCGACCGCACGGAAATCCCCAAATTCTGTGCCCGGTGTCATCAGGATCCCCAGTACATGCGCAAATTCAACCCCAGGGTTTCCACAGATCAATTGGCACGCTACAAAACCAGTGTGCATGGCCGACGGCTGAAAAAGGGCGACACCAAAGTAGCTACCTGCACCGATTGCCACGGTGTTCACGGAATCCGCAACGCAAAAGATTCTCGTTCCTCTGTGTATCCCCTGAACATTCCGGACACCTGTGGAAAATGTCATGCCGATGCAGAGTACATGCAAGATTACGGTATCCCCAGCGATCAGATTGCGGCTTATAAAAAAAGTGTGCATGGTGTTGCGTTGTTAGAAAAAGGCGATCAGGCGGCCCCCGCCTGTAACGATTGTCACGGCAATCATGGCGCCTCACCTCCGGGTGCGCCTTCCATTGCATTTATTTGCGGGCAGTGCCATTTAAACAACAGCGAGCTGTTTTTGAAAAGCCCCCACCGGGCGGCCTTTGAGGAGTTGGAGCTGCCGGAATGCGAAACCTGTCATGGCAATCATGAAATCCTGCATCCCACCGAAGCCATGATCGGCACCGGGGAGGAGAGCATTTGTCTGGACTGCCATGAAGAAGATTCGAAAGGCTATGTCACGGCCTATGCCATTCGTCAGCAGATTGACAATCTAAAAACAAAAATCTACTACGCCGATAGTTTAGTGACCAAAGCCGAACGCGCCGGCATGCAGGTGAGCGAAGCTTTGTTCCAGTTAAAAGATGCCGATGATGCTTTGATTAAAGCCCGAACCATCGTACACAGCTTATCTGTGAGTAAAACAGAAGAAGTTACCAACCAAGGTTTGAAATTAGTAGAGCAGGCGCTTCATGCCGGTCGTACTGCGCTGAATGAATTACAATTTCGACGCAAAGGATTGGCCTTTTCAATTGTTTTTATCCTGATCCTGGCCATCGGTCTCTACATGAAAATCAAAGACCTGGATAAAGAACACCCGGTCAGGGATTTAACGTAAAAAGACGATTTGCAGTAAAACTCGCTCCCGATTTTTTCCTGATTACTTGAATGGAAAAAGGGATGCTCAGTTACTCGTGAAATCCTTGTTTTTCGGAGCGACGCGGACACGTGTCTGAGCAACAAAAGTGGTTTACGATCTTTTTCCATTATCGTTCCGTCAATGCTCTTTACTTTTAAGGATGATTGTGAGAAGAATTCATGCCGAATGAGAGTCATTCTGTTCCGCGGGATTTGAACAAAATTCTGGAACGGGTGAGCCAATTGGAAGCACGTGTTGAACGAATTGAACAGAGCCTGGAAAAGCTTTCTGCACAGACTGAGCTAGTTCACTCCGGCTTGGAATTTAATGAATCGCAAGTTCTGGGTGAGAGTGTATTGGCTTCGCCATCGTCTGTAGGTTTGGAATTCAGAATCGGTGAATTCTGGTTAGCGCAATTGGGTTCGATTGTACTGCTGTTGGGGATTGCGTTTTTCATCAGCTATCCTTTCGAATCTATCTCACCAATTTTAACCAGTTTTTTGGGCTATCTGGCCGTAGCCGGGGTTTTTGGGCTTTCCTTTTATTGGAGCAAGAATTTTAAATATCTTTCAAAAATACTCTTTGGGGCGGGTCTTTTTCTCACCTATTTTGCTACTTTGCGACTCCATTTTTTCAATCCCAATCCTGTGTTGGCCGACAAAGTAGCGGGCCTGGTGCCGTTAATTGCGGTTTTAGGCGCGCTGCTGTATTTCTCATTAAAACGTGCCAGTCCCATCCTAACCGGGCTTTCTTTGTTTCTTTGTTATGCTACCAGCCTTTTTAGCGACACAACGCATTTCACTTTGATATTAATCGCTCTTTCGGCCATGATTTCCGTTTATTTTTATTTCCGTTTTCAATGGCGAGCGTTATTAATGTTTAGCCTGGTGTCCGCCTATTTTGCCCATATGATCTGGATGCTGAACAATCCCATCATGGGTAAACCCATGCAAGCCCTTGCCGAGCATCACTTTAATCTGTTTTATGTCTATTTATACGCTGGCACTTTCGCCTGCGCGAGCTTATTGCCAACCAAAGAGAAACCCCCTGAATTTTTCGAATTGTTTCAAAGCCTGGCCAACAGCGTCGGATTTTTAATCCTTGGTTCTCTGGTTTCCTTGACCTTCTTTAAATCGAATATCGAATTAACCAGTTTGGGAATGGCGATATTTTTTATCACTATGGCCATCTGGTACTGGCTGCAAAAGCAAAGCAAATACGGTTCGGCGGTGTATGTCAGCTTTGCCTATATGACGTTGAGCATTGCCATTTTTGCCCAATTTGATGCTCCTGACTATTTTGTCTGGTTGAGCTGGCAGAGCCTGCTGGTCATCTCCACAGCCATCTGGTTTCGCTCCAGAATTATTATCGTGGTGAATATTTTCATTTTTCTGGCAATTTTACTGCTCTATTTGAACACTTCGCCATCCCATGATTTTGTTAATTTGAGCTACGCGGTGGTGGCCTTGGTGAGTGCGCGAATTTTAAATTGGCAAAAAGATCGGTTGCAGCTCAAAACCGACATGATCAGAAATGCTTATTTAATTTCCGCCTACGTCATGGTTTTGTATGGGCTGTATCATGCCGTGCCGGGTTATTATGTGAGTGTGTCCTGGCTGCTGGCGGCACTCTTTTATTTTGGCTTGAGTCTGTTATTAAAAAATACCAAATACCGCTGGATGGCCTTTGCCACCATCTTCGCCATGATGATCCATGTCTTGTTTGTGGATATGGCCAGACTCAGTGCGGAATTTCGTATCTTGTTTTTTATTGTTGTCGGCCTGGTGTTGCTGATGGTGTCTTTGATCTATTCGAAATATCGAAAAAAGATTTCTCAAATGTAAGAAATCCATTTTTTAATTTCTTGAAAATGAGAATAGAAATACAACCTCATAATCAATAAGGATGTATTCATCTAATCTTAATCCATAAATTAACAGTAATTTAAATAGTATTTAACAGTCATTCTTGTCCAAGTTTTTGAGTGGCATAATTATTGTAAAATAAAGAACCTAACTATTATTTAAAAAATGAAATTTGAGATGAAAACAAGTGTAACCACTTCAATTTATTGCTTTTTAATGTCTCTGCTCATATGGAACTGTGCAGACTTGAGAGAGCCCTTTCCAACTGAAACGCAAACGCGTTTGGAAGTTCATGAAATCGGTTGGAAGGATGTTGGATCGTTGAAATTTCACGGACGATTTCTGCGCGACTCCGGGTGGGATTTGAAAAGGTGTCAACAGTGCCATGGCGCCGATTACTCCGGCGGTATCGCGAACACGTCCTGCAACGTTAGTGCCTGCCATCCGGCCACGCCGGAGGATTGTACCACTTGCCACGGCGGCCTCGACAACGATACCGGCGCTCCGCCAAACAATGTGGACGGGAGTCAGCTTACTACCGAGCGCGGGGTTGGCGCCCATACGACCCACATCAATGGAAACATTTTAACCGATGGCATCCCATGTAGCAGTTGTCATGTGGTACCCGATTCCGCATTTGCGGCCGGCCATTTCGATTCCCCTTTACCGGCGGAAGTCAATTTCAGCGGTCTGGCAATTGAAGGAGAAGCCATTCCCAAATGGGATGCGGACTCACGTTCGTGTAGCGCCGTTTATTGTCATGGAAATTTTGAATTTGGAAATCAAGAAAATGTTCCAACCTGGACAATCGTGGATGGCACTCAAGCTGCGTGTGGTACCTGTCATAGTTTACCACCGGGCGGCATTCATCCCGCTGTGGAACAGTGTTATCTTTGCCATGGTACGGTGGTAGATGCGGATAAAAAAATCATAGATAAATCGTTGCATATAAATGGAATAACTAATTTTAACTAATCAACGGAGTGTTGACTATGAAAAAAGTATTTTCACGTTTACTGTTTGCTTTATTGATGGTTTTTTTAGTGAGTACAAATTTGTTTGCGCAAGACAAGGGAGCTGAAAAAGCGGCTTATACTTATGGTGGAGTTAAAACCTGTAAAGCCTGCCACCTGGCAGCTAAAAGCGGTGCGCAGTTTAAGCTTTGGCAAAAGACCAGACACGCCAATGCCTATGAAACCCTGAAAACCCCGAAGGCAAAAGAGGCCGCTAAAAAAGCCGGCGTTGAAGATCCTTCAACTTCTGAAAAGTGTGTGAAATGCCATGTCACCGGTTATAGTGCCGACGCTGAGTTAAAAGGTAAAAAATATACGCTTGAAGAAGGCGTGAGTTGTGAAGCGTGTCATGGTGCAGGTTCCGGCTATAAAAGTAGAAAAATTATGAAAGGCATTTATGCCGGCACGATGAAAGGCGAGGATTATGGTTTGATCACACCAGATGAAAAAGTGTGCAAGACCTGTCATAACGAAGAAAGCCCGTTTTACAAAGAATTTAAGTTTGAAGAAATGGCAGCCAAGATCGCCCATCCTGTGCCTAAAAAATAATACCTACCAAAAAAAATGTGATAATTAAAATAGCTGGTATTGATTTAAGAAAACAGAATTGCGACCCTCATTAAATGAGATCGGGTGAAAGAGTAAGGAGAAACTATAAGGTATGAAGAAACGCTTTCCGAGTCTGTTTTACAATCCGTTGAGTATGCTGGGTGCGGTTATTGCCATTGTTAATTTTATTGTTATTTTATTGCTGTTGCTGTATGACACGCTTGTTGGTGAAACCGCTCCCTATGCTGGAATCATTGCGTTCATCATTTTACCAGCTATTTTGATCATGGGATTGTTGTTTATCCCCATTGGAATGTTTTTTGAGCGTCGCCGGCGGATTCACTCCAATTCAGCCGGCGAACCCCGTTCTTTTTATATCGATCTGGGTAAACCCTCCCATCGATTGGCCACCATTGTATTTACCTCTGGTACCATTGTATTTTTGCTGTCAACCGCTATCGGCAGCTACCGCGCCTATGAATTTACCGAGTCGGTCACTTTTTGTGGACAGATTTGCCATACCGTGATGGAGCCCGAATTTGTCGCATACCAATATTCCCCGCATGCACGCGTAACCTGCGCCGAATGCCATGTTGGCTCCGGCGCCGGCTGGTATGTCCGCTCCAAACTTTCGGGCGCCTACCAGGTGTATGCTGCCACGTTTAACTTGTTTCCCAGACCCATTTCGACGCCCATCGAAAATTTGCGTCCCGCTCGAGAGACCTGTGAAGAATGTCACTGGCCGGATAAATTTCACGGATCGCAGGAAAAAATATTCGATCACTACATGGTTGATGAAGAAAATTCAAGGTGGGATATTCGCATGCTGATCAAAACCGGCGGCGGCAGCAAAGAAGCCGGGCTGGCGGAAGGCATTCACTGGCACATGAATCTTGCCAACGAAGTGGATTACATCGCTACGGACGAACAGCGCCAGGAAATGGCCTGGGTGCGAATTAAGGATCACAAAGGCCAGGTCAAAGAATTTTTTAATGAAGACAATCCCATCGAACCCGAAGAGCTCGGGCAATACGAAATGCGCAGAATGGATTGCATCGATTGTCATAACCGGCCGACTCATATCTACCGCTCCCCCAGCAAAGCCGTGAATAAAGCCATGTGCATGGGAGAAATTGATCGCACGCTGCCAAGTGCGAAAAGAATTGCCATCGAAGTTTTGATCGGAGAATATACAACCAAAGATTCTGCGTTTGTTGCCATTGAAAATCATATCAGAGAAGCGTACGCTGAGGAGTATCCAGATGTTCTCGAAACGCGAGCGAAAGAGATCGAAAAGATGATTGCCGCGGTTCAGGAGATCTACCGCAGAAATTTTTTTCCGGAAATGAAAGTTCGCTGGGATACCTATCCGGACAATATCGGTCATTTTCATAGCCCAGGTTGTTATCGTTGCCACAATGGACGTTTTGTCAGTGAAGACGGCGAGGTGATTTCAAATGATTGCCGCAGTTGTCATATCATTTTTTCTCAGGGACCGGAACAGACAACCGAGCGGGTGGATCCAAATGGTTTGGAATTTAAGCACCCCGTGGACATCGAAGAAGCCTGGCGTGAGATGGCGTGCAGTGAGTGCCATACCGGCACTTCGCAATTATAAAGAATTTTGGATCACGCAGGCGATTCCCTCAGCGGACCAGTCGCAAATCAAAATTGTCAAATTCACTCCGGCACGTGGCGCAATTCTCTGGTGTTCACTACACGGATATATCAAGGTAAGAATACTCTGTTCTTTCAGGTTTAAGTTTACTCAAATTAAAATGTTCAGACATGAGTAGGAGACGACTGATGAAAAAAGGGAGGACTTTATTTTGTGCAGCTGCGTTGCTGTGCGGCGGTTTCCAGTTTGCGAATAGCCAGGAAGTCATCGAATACGCAGGGGCTAGTACCTGTCGCTTTTGCCATGCAGGCTCCTTAGCCGCGGATCAACATACGCCCTGGCTGGCCACCAAACACGCCGTGGCCTATGATTCTGTGGCGGCGTTCAGTGAATTTCTTCGAAACAAGGTTCAAAGAACCGCCGAATGTTTGCAATGCCATACCACCGGCTGGGATACCACCCGCGCCAATTTTGGCGCCGACGACTTTGTGCAAGTCGATTATAATCTGGACGAATTCAACATATCGTTTGCCACCGACAACGATTCCATCAAATTCAACGTGGTCAAAAATGTGCAATGCGAATCGTGCCACGGCCCGGCCTTTGACCACATTCGCGACTTCAGAAATGTGAAACCGCCGAAAATTCTCGGCGCAGAAGTTTGCGGCGCCTGCCACCAGGATAAACACCACCCCTATTTCGAAGAATGGAGTTTATCCCGGCACGCCGAGGCGGATACAAGTAGTAGTGGGTTTCTGACTTCGAAATTTCGAAACGACCCGGAATGCTCCGGCTGCCATACCTTTCAGGGCTTTATCCAATTTGTGGGAACCACCCTCGATGACACTTTGAATGTGAAGCCGCACGTGGAAACGCCGCCTGCAGACGACGCCCTGCCACTAGTGTGCGCCGCCTGCCACGATCCGCACGAAGCCCGGCACGAAGCCCAGCTTAGAATACCCCCGCAGGATCTGTGCGTAAAATGCCACAATCCTGAAAACGCGGTACCACCGGCGGTTCCTCACCATTCAACGGGTTCCATGTTCGCGGGAACCGGCGCGGTGGAATTCGAAGGGATTGATTACACCTTTGCCCGGATTTCGGCGCATCAGGTATTGGGCGCCACGGCTGAAAAAAAGTGCGTCGCCTGTCACGTGTTTCAGACGCCGTTTGAACAAGGGCCGCCGGAAGTTGCAGCCGTGACCGGCCACACCTTTCAGCCGAGAAAGGCTGCCTGTGGTCAGAGCAATTGCCATGTTGGGCCGCTCGAATTAGAAATCCCTCCCGGAAGCGGATTCAAATTCGATCACCGCGGCACCCAGACTTTTACGCAAACCATGCTGGACAGCCTGGAAAAGATGCTGGCAAATATTCAAAACAACATCCTGCCCACGGGCTCAGCAGCCGATTCGCTGAACTACCAGAAGGGGTTGTTCAATTTTCAATTTGTCAATAATGACGGCAGCCGCGGCGTACACAATGCCAATTATGCCGAAATCATTCTGAAAACCACGGTGGACTTTCTAAATAAATCCTTTGTGACCGCGGTGGAACCCGTAGTGGCCTCTCAAACAGGCCTTCCAAAAACGTTTGCGCTGCAGCCAAATTTTCCGAATCCGTTCAATCCAACCACCCGCATTCGCTTTGATGTGCCGAAAAGCAGTCATGTGAAACTGATCGTATTTAATGCCAGAGGTCAGCAGGTGGCAACTTTAGTGGATGAACGCTTACAGCGCAACAGTTATGAAATCGAATTCAACGCGTCACGATTATCTTCAGGAATTTATTTCTACAAATTGGTTGCAGATAATTTTACAACCACCAGAAAAATGATAGTGATCAAATAAGGAAAAATGAGAGGGTTGACAGAAGTTTACTAAATTTTTTAAATGGTTTAGAAAAATGAAAATACTCAAAAATCAAACTACTGTGAATTTGAAATCCGCAAACAAAATCAGAAAAGTGCCCGCAGTGAGTGTCGTAACCTGGTTGTGGTTAATTTTACTGATTACCGGGCAAACGAACGCGCAATCCTTCAGCGGCCGTTTTTCTACTTCCTTCTACACCTGGGAGCGCGTGGTCTCGGATTCAAGCTCATCCAATCATCTGCGACTCTACCAAACGGCACAGATAACCCTGGGGCAGTTAGCTTCCAACAAACTCTCGTTTCATCTCTATGGATTGGCCTCTCAGGATCTGGCCGACTCCGCAGAGGACGATCCCATTCCGCGCTTGTACAACGCGTATTTTCGATGGAAAGACAACAAAGGCGTGATCAACCAGATCAAGTTAGGCCGGCAGCGTATCGCTTCCGGGGCCGGCTACGGCATCATCGACGGCATGGATTTAACTTTACGCATTGGGAAATACGCCAAAGTCGCGGGATTTGTCGGTTTTCTGGTGCCTTTTACAAATACCGTGGAAGTCGATAATTGGGACAACAGCCATGCGTTTGGCTTCCGCGCCAGCACCAATCAATTGCTGGGCGCCAAAATATTGCTCAGCTTCCAGCAGCGCAATCGCCGACCCGCCGCCTACCCGGCGCCCGGTCGATATGCACCGCAAAGAGAACAAAACCTGGTCTTCGATAGTCTGGAACAGCGCCTGCTCGCACTCGACGTGTATCGCTATTTTTCAAAGAAATTGAGCATTTACGGTCGGCTTGATTACGACCTCGAGCAGGAGCGCGTGCGCAGAGGTCAGTTTGAGTTGAAGATTTTAGCCACTGAAAAATTAGAGCTCAGCGGCGAATTTTTCCATCGCGCGCCCTTGCTGGAGGCTAATTCTATATTTACCGTTTTTGAACAAAACACCTCGCAGCACCTGGGACTGCGTGTGAATTACCGTCTCAAACCCGCCTGGTTTCTCAACGGAAACCTGGGATATGCATTATATGAAGGCGATGAAGCGCTGCGATTTGGTGTGGGCTTGCGGTTTAAATACGGCTACATTGGTTACAATTTCAGAAGCGGATACGGCGGTGAAAACAACGGCGCTTACGCGTCCATCAACTATCCTTTGAATGCAAAATTGGCTTTGATGGTCAGCACGGGTTTATCGCGCTACCGCTTGTACAGCGAAACTGCCGATGCCAACACTTCTCTCACCGGCAGTTTTGGTTTTAACTATAAACCCGCGAAAAATTTTACGTTTGACTTTTTGGGGCAGGGTGTGCGCAATCGGTTTTTTAATTCCGATTTAAGATTTTTTGTGAAAGCAAATTACTGGATTTTTAAAAAAAATAATCGTTAAATTATTTTGTGCATGAAGGTTGTCTATTATGATTCAGGAGTGATCAGATGAACAGTAAGAATTTTCGGGTTGCGATTTCGTTTGCGGTGGTAGCCGTCGTTTTGGTTTGGCTGGTTTTCACCGGCTTCAATGAAAACATGCAATATTATGTGAGTATCGAAGCAGTGAAATCCATGGGAGAAAGCGCCTATTCAAAAGGGTTGCGGGTGAAGGGAAACTTGGTGCCGGGATCTTTGGTGAAATCCCCGAACAGTCTGGACGTCAGCTTTGTGATCGAAGAGGGAGGGCAGGAGCTTGAAGTACACTATTCGAAAGAACTGCCGGATACGTTCAAGGACGGCGCGGAAGTGCTGGTGGAAGGGCGTTATACCAGAGACGGCTATTTTGACGCACGGGTTTTGATGGCGAAATGTCCTTCAAAATACGAGGGCAGCGAATATTCTGAACAGGATAGTGGAATGGATGCCGGTGTTGAATAACGCGACGGGACATATTAGAGAAACCGTTTAAATTATTTTATCTGTGGAAATTACCACATCATATTCAAGTTTCAAAAAGAGGGATTTCATGAAAAATAAATTTTGGTTATTTGGTACGGGCTTTATTCTGGCAGCGGCCTTGATCGGTCTTACTCAAGAAAAAAAGCTCAAGCGGCAAGAAATGATCAAATTTTCGCATCAGTATCATCTGGAAGAAATCGGGGTGGAATGCACAGATTGCCATTTGCAAGTACCCGAAAGCACGACAGCGGACGATAATTTGATTCCGACTATGGATAATTGCGCCGAGTGCCACGACATTGAAGACGATGAAAACTGCACCCAGTGCCATTTTGAAGATGAAGACACCTGGCAGCCTTTTGAGCTGGCTCCGGCCAGTGTGCTGTTTAATCACAAATTGCATCTGGCACAGGAAGGCGTTACCTGTGAAAAATGTCATCAAAATTTACGCAAAGTCGATTATTCCACTGCCGGGAGCAAGCCGAACATGATTGTTTGTGCGGAGTGTCACAATAACCAGACCGCTACCCTGGAGTGTGTGAACTGCCACAGTAACACGCTCAACTTGCGGCCGGTGAACCACACAGCCGATTTTTTGATGATCCACAAACAATTAGCGCGCATCGACCAGGAGGAGTGCGTCGTTTGCCACACCGACAACGATTGTTCGGAATGTCATCAGGGAGCGACTTTGTTGTCGTTGGTTTCTGGAAACGAAGTGAATGTACAAAGCCCCTTCAACCTCACCGCCTGGGGCACAAAAGGCTTGATACTCAGGCGAGTGCACGAAACCAACTTTCGTTTTACCCATCCGCTGCAGGCGCAGGGCCGAACCACCGAGTGCGCCGTTTGCCACGAGGCCAGAAGCTTTTGCCAGGAGTGCCACGATTCCGAGGGGGTGGATGTCGCTGGCAGACCAGTGTGGCACGGCGGTGCGGACTGGGGTGCACTGGCCGGCGTGGTTGGAACCGGCGGCGGTCGTCACGCCGAATTAGCCAAACGCGACATTGAGAATTGCACCGCGTGTCATGACACCCAGGGCGAAGACCCCACCTGCTTGCTGTGCCACACAGACTTTGACGGCGTGCAGGGCACCAATCCCAAAACGCATGAAAGCGGCTATCGAAATCAGTTCAGCGTCGATTCCAGCTTTCATGAAGATGCGAATGCACTGTGTTACGCCTGCCATGTCAACACCCAAGTGGCTGGCGACAGATTTTGCGGTTATTGCCACGGAACCAAGAATTGATGACAAAGAGCGTCCTACGCCTCTTGAAATTAAATTTGGAGTAATACGGATGAGTTACTATTTTAATAAAACCTTAACCTGCTCTTTTGAAGAAGCGATTCAAAGAGTGACCGAAGAGCTGCAAAAAGAAGGCTTTGGTATTTTGACCGAAATCGACGTCAAAGCCACGTTGAAAAAAAAGCTGGATGTGGATTTTCGACCGTACAATATTTTAGGCGCCTGCAACCCCAATTTCGCCTATCAGGCGCTGCAAGCCGAGGATAAAATCGGCACCATGCTGCCTTGCAGCGTCATCGTGCAGGATTTGGGAACGCAGGTGGAAGTGGCGGCCATCGATCCCATCGCTTCCATGTCTGCGGTGGACAATCCTGCCCTGGCTGGCATCGCGGAGCAAGTTCAGGCGAAACTGAAAAAAGCCATCGAAAGCTTGTAATTGCAGTTCCATCTCCAGAGTCAGATAACGGTATTTAGTATTGGTTGAAAAAGACGGAGCAGGTCATTGATAAACAACGAAAGCCGGATGAAAATCTTGATTCCGAAAGAGCACGGCGCCTGGGCGATGTGGATCATGCCGTTCATTATCGGGGTGGCTGCTGCCGGCGAAATCAAGACGGTTACCTGGTTGATTTTTGGCTCATGTTTATCCGCGTTCGCAGCCCGCACAGCCCTGGGCGCTGCCATTCGTCAGCGAGCAAGAAATACTTCGCTGGCTATTAAATGTATTTGCGTAGGCGCCTTTGAAATTATATGTGCAATTGCGTTTGTTTTACCTATAATTTATTCTGGAAATTACAACATCCTCATTCTGGGTTTAATTGCCGCTGCTTTATTAATTGCTGATCTCTGGTGGATTCGAGATCGCACAGAAAGGCAATTGTCGGCAGAACTTCTGGGTGTGGCCGGATTTTCTTTGGCTGCGCCAGCAGCTTTTATCGCCACCAGAGGGGTCTGGCATGTTGAAGCTGTGATGTTGTGGCTCATCAGTTTTGGCTACTTTGCCGGTTCGGTTTTTTTCGTGAAACTCAGATTGATCCGGCTCTCAGGAAAACCGAGTCAAAGGCAGAAATCGGAACGGATTTACACCCGTTTAATTGTGGCCTACGTGGTTTTGATTTCCCTTGGCACGCTTTTACTACCTTTTTGGATTCCTGTTCCCAGCTGGTTGATTCTGGGCTTTTTGCCCTGGATCGCACATATGCTTTGGGAGTGCCTGTATTATTCGCCTTCAAAAAACATTCATAGAGTAGGGTGGACACTGGTAGCGCATTCTATTTATTTTACGGGCTCTGTATCTCTGCTCCTCTCTTCAACGTGAAATCTCTCCATAAAGGCTCTGTTGCGACAAATAGGTTTAATTTTGCATTTTTCAATTTGCCTTTTGATTTTTTCAACTGATTTGAGAACTCTTTTTGTAGAATAATTGTACTGTACTGCTTACAAAAAAGACGAACCCTCTTGAAGCAGGTTTCACCGGTTCAAGAGGGTTCGTTATTTGGAAAAAAGTAGCTAATTATAATTGGGCAGGAATGAGTACATTCTGGCGTATTCAAGCATTTGCTCGGTGAAGTCGTCGGGGTACTCGATTTTCACATCGACGATTTTGTCGCCTTGCATGACCGGCACCAGTTTCGGATTGATGAATCCCGAATAGGGCGCGATGTTCAATTTGGCATACCGATCTAAAACTTCTTTGTGCAAAGCTTTGTCGACCTCTACGCCGTAGGTTTCGATGAGGGCTTTGCCGGCAGCAAAATCGCCTTCGGATTTGATTCGCTGCACTTCACGCAGCAACTGACCGAACAGCTCGCGCAGTTTTTGGAAATCGTTTATCACGAAATAGGTTTTACCGTCTTTGATTTTTTTCTCGATAACGTTGTCTGCCCGCCCTTTTTCATAAACCCATTTGGCCACCATCTGTCGGTTGCGCATGTGCGCTTCTTCGATATTTTCGCCGGGTTGGATGCGGCGTAGCTGCGTCATCAAGCCATTTCGGATGTAACCGATGTAAGCGGTTTTCCCTACATCCGTGGAAGGCATGACGCCAATATCGATCAGTTTCTGGTCCAGGATAAAATACAGTGCCACCAGATCCGCCCGCGCCTCTTCCAGGGCCGAGGCATAATTTTTCAGGGTTTCTTTGGGGGTGCCCACGCCTTCATTTAGCTTACCCGAGGCGTGCCCGATGACTTCATGCATGTCCGTGTGCAGATTGTCACTCAGGGTACCGTATTTTTTTTCTAGTTCAATTTCGTGCTCTGAAAAAGCGAATTCCTCCACTGTGCCGCTGGTTTTGGAGGCCTCGCTGTAGGCGTCTATGATGTTGCCGAGACTGACCGATTTGGAGCCGTGTTTTGCACGAATCCAGTTAGAGTTGGGTAAGTTGATGCCGATGGGAGTCGAGGGAGACGCGTCGCCAGACTCGCCAACCACGGTGATAACTTTGGCGGAAATGCCGGTGACATTTGCTTTCTTGTGCTCATCCGCGATGGGTGAATGATCCTCAAACCATTGCGCTTGTTTGCCGATGGCGGCGATGCGCTTCGTGGCGGCCAGATCCTTGAATGAAACCACCGATTCGTAAGCGCCGCGATAGCCCATGGGGTCGCCGTACACTTCGATAAAACCGTTGATCACATCGACAGTTGAAGCCGTATCCTGCACCCAGGCAATGTTGTATTCATCGAAAATACGCAGGTCGCCCGTTTTGTAATATTCTATCAGCTTATCCAGTGCCGCTTTTTGTTGTTCATTTACCGCCACCGCACTGGCTTTCTCCAGCCAGTAAACGATTTTTTCGATGGCTTGTGTGTACATGCCGCCCACTTTCCAGGTCTTTTCCGTGACACGTCCGTTTTCTAACACCATTTTCGAATTGAGACCGTAGGAAATGGGCGTGGGATCACTTTTGTCCATGGTTTTGTTGTAATACGCTTCGACTTCTTTTTGGGTGACGCCTTCATAATAGTTGTTCGCCGATCTCGCCACCAAATCCACTTCGGGATCGAGATTCACGCGCTTGGCCGCGACTTGTGGATCAAACATGATCGGAACCAGCCTGTTTACGAGGTCTGCCACCGATTCGCCATTTTCGACGGGAAATTTACCTTCCGGCGCATTTGCCACCAATTCTCGAAAATAAGCTTCAGAAAATTCCGGCAGAATCTTCATGGTGGAATAATGGTGGTGGATGCCGTTCGAAAACCAGACTCTTTTGGTGTAATCCATAAATTGTTTAAATTCCTCGGTGGTGCGGTCACCCGTAAATGTCTCTACGAGGGCTTCCAGGGTTCTGCGGATACTCAGATTGTGCTTGAAATTTTGATCGTAAATAATATCTCTTCCGGAAAGCCCCGCCTGATATAAATAGTAGAGCAGTTCCTTTTGCGGTACAGATAAATCTTCAAAGCCCGGCACTTGGTAGCGGAGAATGCGTAGATCCGCAAATTGTTCGGTTTGATACTTGAACTCTTCAGTTTTTTCCGGGGCGCAACCAGCGAAAATGGCTGCCAGCAACAGGGACAGAATAAATAAGTTGACTTTCATAGATTCTCCTCCTTTGTCATGATGTTATAAATCATCGTATCAGTTGAATAAATAGCCATTTACATCTGCCTTTTATTTGCTGAAATTTACAACAATAAGCCTATAAAAGCAACTTAGAAATAAAACGTATTTGTTGATTGAAAAGTGAAATATTGCAAAATATTGAATCAAAGAAAAGGAGATTTTGAATGTGAGAGCGCATGTCCAGTCCACGAGATGCGTTTTCCGGTTTCCGATTTTTTGCACTGGTTATAATCGTCTAATTCCCGTCACGGATTCGGATCCGGATGAATTTACTTTGATGGCGGGTAGGTATTTTCACTGACAGAAAGTGGCCAGCGCCGACATCACTTCGCGCTCGAGCACGCCGCCGGCCGGCCGATTGATGAGTTTGTCGTTCACCACCAGAGTCGAAGAGCCGCCGCCGTCTAAATTGATGGCCTCCACTGCCCCCGCATCTTTCATCAGTGTCGCCAGCTCCCGGAGATCGACGCCCCTGCTTTCTGCCTGACGGCCATCTACCACCATGAGGATGAGAGCGCCCTCGGCGGTTTTGCCCGCCGCGGTGCGCGGGTGCACTTTGGGAATGGAGGTGCCGAAAAACACTTCTTCGTCAGCGGTGATTTGAATTCTTTTGTTGAACAGTAGCGCAGGTCCGCCGCTCACGGCATCTCGGACCTGCCAGGGTTGCGCGTTGGAGTAATCGAGCGGGGGCGCAGGTTGGCCTGCCCGGTTTTTGGGTGGAGTTGCCCAGGAATAGTGGGTATCATTGCGCGTGGTCACCCAGGTGATGTTGACCTCGTCGTCTGCCGTGAAACCGATGGCGGCGCGCGCGGTTTGATAGCGCAGCGTGTCCCGACGAACTGAAGGGGTAGCAGGTTGCCAGGTTTTGCCGTCCGTCAGCAACAAACCCACATGCCTGGCGGGCCGTCTATTCATGGTGAAATAACCGCCGTTGACCACTACACAAGCCCCCAGATCGTGAGCAAAACTGCTAACGGTTTCGCGATTGTCGGTGCGGTCGTCTGAGGCTACCACTCGGGTCTCAATATCAGGATGCGGTTCATCAATGACCACATACCAGGCGCGCAGCGGCAACAATTTATTTTCCCCACGGTAAACTCGCACGCCGTCAGGTAAATTGGCGTTCAATGATTCCACCGGTTGCCAGTTCATTTGCAGTTCGTCGCTTGCGTTGTCCGGGACGGAACAGGCGAAAATGACAACATAAAATAAGCAGATAAAAATCGGTAAGCTCTTTATTTTATGAAATATCTTATGCATGCGTTTGCTCAGATCATCGAATTATTTGAAATGGAGACAATTTAGGATGCTCCTAACTTCATCGAGAAAATTGTTCCCTGAATAAAGGTTAATACACAATGTCAGGTAAATTAGGATTTTTATGTTAAAAAGCAAGCCGGCTAATATAATATTTTGGAAATATTTAGAAGATTCGATACGGAAAGAATTTATTGAACCTCAGTTGAGGTGAGATGCAGCCATGGCCACTTAGACGGGGGAAAAGTTGATGGGCGTGAATCGAATTGATTTGTGCATAACGGGAGAGGGATTGTACTTTCTGAACGAAATTCAATGAATGTTCTTACAGGTGCGATTTAAACCATTGTTTTTGTTTCAAGCGGGGAGGCTTGACAGAGCGCCATCCCGTGTATTCGTCAGACACGAATTGTCCTGCGTGGAAAAAAAACCGGCTCTGTTTTCGGAGCCGGTTTTTTTTCACTTATTTATGGAGGTTAGAAAGCTGATTTTAGAATTTGGAAAAAGTGCTCAAGACGCTCACCACCACGGGTTTGGCTTTGTGTCTGTAAAAATGAAACGAGCGTTTGTGCAAATCGACAAAAACATCAACAAACATGTAAATGAACGGTACGGCAATCAATAAAATGACCGCGGTTTTTAATATGGCAAATAACATGAATTTCATTTCTCCTGTTGAATATAACCACTTTCTACGGAGGTTTGTTTGAAAGGTTGCTTGTGGAGTTGAAAAATTATTGCTCTATTTGGATTGAAATCTTTTCTGTGAAAATTTAATATCGTAGATAAATTGATGTTCACCAAGGGATGGTAACCAATCACAGGGGATATCAAAGAATTGGCATATTTTTGGCAGGACTACAGGATTAAACAAGATGCAACTAGATGATAATTTCTTTAACGTTAGTTTCATCACCAAATCAATTTTCTAAATGAATATGGGTGAATTTTTCTTTAAATAAATAAGGCCTTTAAATTTTTTTTCCCATTAATTTATTTTTTTCTATGCCCTGATTATTTAAAGAAAACAACTAGTACTTTGATAAACACGAACTTTTGAGATTTACAGGAATATCCTGTCAATCCTGAAAATCCTGTTATCCTGTCAAAAGAAGATTACTGTCCGGTGATTGGTTTCAAGGGATGCAGTTGATGAATGGAATAAACCGGAGAATAGCAAATAAGGTTTCAAGTGCTGATAATCATATTATTTTTTGTGGCGATGATAAACCGCTATGCGATGGTGCCGGCGCAACTTGAACCGCTGCCAGCAGTACATCCGTAACAGTGCTGTCCGGTGACAATACGGCGGTGGGCTAACATGGAAAGATCGAAATTATTAATGTGCGTAGGTACACCGTGGTTGACCGTTAAATTCAACATTTGATTAAAATCGCAATCATACAACAAGCCGTCCCAGCTCACCGAAAGCATGGTTCGACACATGACGTTGGAGGCAGCAGTGGGATTGTACGAGGCATGCAATTTATGCATGTAGCGGGTGTAATTGTTTGAGCGGATTAAAAAGGCCAAAAATCGGCTGATGGGCATATTGGTGATGGTGTACAAATTATTGAATACCACGCCATACCGTGATTTTAATTCGCGTTTGTAATCGGCTTCAATGGCTGCTTGCGATGGCGGTAAAAAGGCTCCCACGGGATTATAGACGAGATTGAGTTTTAAGTCGCCATCGGGTTGGCCATAACCCAGACCATTCAGGCGTTTCAAGGCGGCGATGGATTTGTCAAACACGCCCCGGCCTCTTTGCGCATCGGTGTTTTCTGCTAAAAAATAGGGTAGCGAAGATACCACCTCCACCTGATGTTGCTTAAAAAATTCGGGAAAATCTTCAAACGGCTCGTTTAACAGAATCGTCAGATTTGAGCGGACGATGACATGACGCTGACGATTTTTGATTTCAGTCACAAACCACTTGAAATGTGGATTCATTTCTGGTGCGCCGCCGGTGATATCGACGGTGGGGATGTCCGTATTTTCGAGCGCAGTTAGACAGCACTGCATGGTTTCTTTTGTCATGATCTCTGTGCGCTTGGGGCCGGCGTCCACATGACAGTGCTTACAGGTTTGATTGCACAATTTGCCCACATTCACCTGGAACACTTCGATGCCTTTGGCTGAAAGGGGATGCAATCCGGTTTCACTGAGTTTTTCATCGAAAAGCGAAATGCCGCTTTCCCAGTTGATGATGCGCAGCTGGTTTTCAGGCTTTGTCAGGGATGCAATTCGATTTGTAAATTCTGATGACATATTAACCTTGTTGATTTTACATGGATACTTGTTCAACTACTTTCCGCATTTGGAGGCCGTGGATTAAGGAAGCGCCGCCGCGAATGGCCGCAGCGACATGTACGGCTTCCGTCATTTGTTCTTTGTTGCTGCCTTTTTCAAGCGCGGCCTGTGTGTAGGCGTCGATGCAGTACGGGCATTGAACCGTATGGGCTACCGCCAGCGCGATCAGAGCTTTTTCGCGTTCTGAGAGCGCCCCCTCTTGAAAAACCGCGGCATACCAATCGGAAAATTTTTGCCATAATTCCGGAGCATTTTTGCCGATATCGCTGAATTTGTCTAAATCAGATGGCTCATAATAGGTTTCCATCTCGCTACCTCGTTTATGGTTTGATAACTTTGCTTTTTGAGAATTCTTTCAGAGCGAAGCGAATTATCTTTACTATTCGGTTTCTTTAGAAAATTTATAAAATATTTTAAAAATCATTTTTCGTTTTTCCAGTTTGATTAAATCATGACCCCCAACCATGGCCGCAACAAATATGAGCGCTAACAAAAGGATATTCGCGGCAATTGTATTTGTGACGTTCTTGAAAAATACCGTTTCGAACAAGATGATCGCACAAGCAATCCCGTTAAAAATATGCGTGCAATCGTGGCCTTTATTTGTTTGGAAACTTTTGTGAGCTCTTTTTCAAGAAATGTCCAGTTCAACGTTTTTTGAATGTTCTGTTTTTCTGCGTAGGTGAGTTCACCCAATTCTTCAACGAGATATTGTTTTAATTTATTATCCATGGCTTGCTCGCTCCCCATTCGAAACCGGATATTAAATTTAGTCAATTCACCATTTTATCAAGCAATGAAATCAATGACTGTTTTTCCATGCGTTGATGACTGCTTGCGTTGATGTCATCAAATTTTGGAATTCATTCAGTGGACGATAAATTATGTTTGAATTGAAGACCAGCTATTTTGCAGTCGAAGCGCTGCTTTGCAGTTCGGAAGCTACGCGTTCAACTTCCCGCCAGACCCGCAGCAGATTGCCCCCCCAGAGTTTGGCGATCTCTTCTTCTGAATAGCCTCTGCGAACCAGCTCCAGCGTGACATTGAATGTTTCACTGGCGTCGTTCCAATCGACGATGCCGCCGCCGCCGTCAAAATCCGAGCTAATGCCGACATGGTCGATGCCGATGAGCTGCACTGCGTAATCGATGTGACTCATGAAATCCTGTAAATTTGCCCGCGGCCACTTTTCGTCCAATTCATCTCTGCGTTGACGGTATTCTTGCTTTTTCTCTTCAGAAAGCGCACGGTAAGTAGCGAAATTTTTAATACCGAATTCATCCCGCAGCGCTTGAATTGCGGCTTCCTTTTCTGGAGGGCTTTTTTTGAGGAAATCATCCAGCGCGACCATCTGGATGACGCCGCCGTTTTTTTTCAACGCCAGCAATTGTTCATCATCGAGATTGCGCGGAACATCGCAGAGCGCGCGCACGCTGGAATGCGAAGCAATGACTGGCGCCTCTGATAGTGCCACTGCGTCCAGCATAGATTTTTTGGATATGTGGGAAATATCGACCATGATACCCAGCCGATTCATTTCCGCGATGACTTGCTCGCCAAAATCGCTTACGCCATCGTGCTCAATTTTGGCATCTCCTAAATTCTCGCGGGGATTGGCCGAATCGCAGATATCGTTGTGGCCGTTGTGCGCCAGCGTGATGTAACGTCCACCGAGGTCGTGATATTTTTTCAGTAAACTCAAATCTTTGCCAATGACAAATCCGTTTTCGATGCCGATACACGCCACCAGTTTGCCGCTGGCGTGAATGCGTTCGACTTCGTCGGGACTGTAGGCTAGCTCGATCTTATCCGGGTACATTTCTTCTGCCATGCGGCGGATGGCCTGGAACTTGGTCAGGGCGTCTTCTTTGGCTTTTTGATAATTTTCGGCTGTGCGGGCCGATTGTCCCACATAAACGATAAAAAAGCCCACGTCCAAACCACCCTCTTGCATTTTGGGGATATCCACTTTCCTCTTACCCCGAACACCCGGATCCACTTCTTCTGTGGCAAAGTTGAAGGGGATGTCATCGTGAGTGTCGATGGTGATGATGCGTTTGTGAATTTCTCTGGCTTTGACCGTTAATTGTTCTTCACTTAAATTCTGAGCTTCGGAACCGTTTTTGGAACAAGACAAAATCAGTGAAAAAAGTACGATCACTGTTAACAAGTGAAAACTATGGGTATTCATCAGCGCCTCTTGTGTTAAATTAGATTGTAAATGAATTTCAAATTGTAGAAGGAATGATTCTAAATATGAGAAATAAATTGCAATAAGTCAAGAATTTATTGAAGAGGTATATTGAGACTTTTTTACGGCCGGCACCGCTCAGAACACACTTGCTTGAGTTATTAGCTGACGTCATGATTTATGTGTTCATCTTTGATGAATTTCAGAAACTTGTAAGTTTGTTGCGGGTTGAAATATTAAGGCGATCATTTTTATTCAATAAGGTTTAGGAGGTGCGTCCATGCAATTAAATCTTTCATTAAATGAACATCGGGTGCTTTTACCCATCCTGAAAAGTCGCATCGCCGATTATTACATGGAGATCCGGCGTGCCATGATTTCACCTTACAAAGCCGAACTGAAGCGCAAAAAAAAGCATCTGAGCGCCATCGAGCGAATGCTTGAAAAATTACCCCAAACGGATATTTCGATCGAGCTCACACAAGAACAGTTGGATTCGTTAGAAGATTGCATTCAAGTAACTTTAAAAGAAAAGGCCAGCGAGATCTGGCACACCGATAGTGCCCGATGGCGAAAGAACCTGATAAATGAAAAGAGGCAGCTCAACCACATTTTAGCGATTGTGGAGCGGTAGGCTAATTAGTGATTGAACGAAAATGACCCGATAAACTCGTAGGCTTCCTGGTAGAGGGAGCATGCCTTCTTGGCTCGGTGGGACCGGTGCTGAGCTTTGTCGAAGAGACACTTTCGCTTATAAAAATTTTTATCGTGATTTTCGAGGTTTTAGCCCGACACAAATTAGAACCTGATCAGCCACAGATGACCAGGCTCTATTTCGTGTTCGGTTATGTTTTAGGATTCCTGCCGGAAGAGTAAAATCTGAAAAATACTATTTAGCGGTCATGGCTTTTTTTACCGCCATGTTTGCTCGTGAACGCACAAAAGCGTATTCGAGGCTGTTCTCATTCCAATCAGCCACTTTTTTGAATAGTTGATTTGCCCGCGTATCATTGCCTGTTTTGGCTTCAGCCAGAGCTAAATGATAAAGCGCATACGGATTGTCCTGGTCAGCCTGATCAAAGTGCTCAACCGCTTTTTGATAATCCCCTTTATCGTAGGAAATGTAACCCATGAGCTCGTGATGATTTTCCATTTCTTTGGGATCCGCATTCAAGTTGATTTTTGACTTGAGCTCGTCGGCTTTGGCCATGGCGGTTTCAAAATCTCCGCGTTTAGAGGCGATGCGCGCTTCAGCAAACAGGGCATTTTTCGCGAAATCTTCTTTGGTGGAGGGACTGAGGTCGGAGCTCATTACGACTTTTTTGCATTCCACCACACTCTGTTCCGCTTTATCCATATCGCCCATCTCCAGAAAAACTGCGCAGTTGTTTGTGTGATACCCGGCTTGCCATTCCGGCAAATTTTCAGCAGAAGCCATCTTCAGGATATTGGCTGCTTCATTTTGGGCGTCTTGCAGCTTTTCTTCATAGACATACGAATTGGCAATTCTTCCCAGGTCGATGAGTTTCGCATTGGCGGTGGTTTCCATATTTAACGCTTTGCGATAAGCCTGTCGGGCCGCTTCGTGTTTGCCCATGAATATCAGATTGTCGCCGATTTTGCGCTGCGACATGGTGAAATTGGGATTCAAATCTGTGGCCATCTGATAATGCTGAATGGCATCTTCATACCGTCCCATTTTTGTGTACAAATCGGCGATGGAATCGTGGGGATTGGCTTCGTCCGGGATGAGCCGGATGTAATTTTTAAACGCCTCTTCCGAGTTTTCATATTCGCCTAATTTTCGATAGGCATAACCCAATGAATTATAAGGCGAAGAGTAGTCCTGATCGATGGCAATGGCGTTTTCATAGCGCGCAATGGCTTTGTCATCCTGATCCTGACCGGCATAAAGATTCCCCAAAAAGCTTTGAACGCGTTTATCTTCCGGGAAATTCTTTGCTAACTGCTCGAACAATTCAATCCCTTTCATCGGATTGTTGTCCGCATTGGCTTGAATGGCTTGGATCATGATTTTTTCACCTTCGGATACCTGGGATTTCAGATTTAGGGCGTGCTCGAGATGTTTTTGAAAGTCCATGGCCGAAGTGCTGGTGAATGAACGGTAAAGATGGGCGAGGGCAAATTCCGGATCTTTTGCGATGGCTTGAGAAAAAACTTCTCGGGCTTCATCGAAGCGAATATTGTCGAACAGCTCGCGTCCCTCGATGAATATTTTTCGAGCTTCGTCCGATTTGGTGGTGATGGCGATTTCTTTCTGGGAACCGGCTTGGGACTGACAACCGATGATAAAAAAACCCACAAGACAAACAACAACCATTCCAACTGAACTGAATAATTTAAAATGATTTTTCATAACGGATCCTCCATAATTGGATTTAAGTGAATTCCTAAACTATTGTTCGTTTCATCAATTTAACTGAATTGGTCATTCCCACCATCTTTGAGCAAGAATCTTCAGGTTTGTTAAGTACAAGATTCCCCATCGCGGCATTCGGGAGTGACAGTTGAAGTTCGAATTAAGTCGTTTTGGCTAATTTCACAATAGTCTGTTACATTATTTAGAAAGCCTCATCAAAAAATTTTGCCGGTTGTTCAGACCTGCACCTCCTTTCTCGACCGATTGAAAAATTTGAACGAGACTGATTTTGAAAATACAAATTTCAAGATACTGATTTTCTAAGATGACCACGGCGAAAGCGGTTTTCCTGAATCCGGCAATCTATCTCTGTGACTACGCGTTGCGGGCTTGCTTTTAGAAGAGCCCGTATGCAGGCATTCGTGTGTTTTCCCATGGTGATGTCTTAATCGAATGAACCACTCATGCGGAACCGCTTACGCACGATTTCTAACGTATTTACCGGGAGTAATATGTAAATTTCTAAAAAACAATTGGTAGAACTGCCTGAGTAGGAGAAATTGATTTTAACATTTTGACTACTCAAGAGGATGCGCAACACGCTGTGCACGAAAACGGCGGATAACTCGGAATGGAGGACAACTTTACATGAGATGGTCAGGTGTGCGTTTCGGCAAAACAGAGACACCGTTGCTCTGCTCGTTTTTAACTTTTCCTATCAACGCTTTCGCAGATAAGTAAATTATCGTGCTGGAATGTTCACTCCCTTCAGGAGGGTATCTATATTGAATACATCCATTCAATTCTAATAATTGTTTCATTTGAAAGTTCATGTTACACAATTTAATGTTAAAGCGCAAGTAAAATGTTCAGATTGTTAAATTGAATTTTGTTTGGTAAAAGGGGCTGTGGATTCACAACCAGTGTCTTACTTTGTTAAATTCATTTTCCACTGTTGTCCCGACGTTGCGAAAAATCATTTGAGTTAAGTTATTAACATAAAGG
>JBHHXN010000011.1:0-66582 GCA_046757025.1 bacterium | reverse complement strand
AAAATACGCCGTCACGCTCTTATTGTCATTCATGGTTAGATTAACTGGGTTACTGCTGCCGCTTAAATCCCCACCCCAACGGTCAAACTTGTAACCTGAATTGGCATCGGCTCTCAACTGAACTACTTCGTTGTGATTGTACTCACTCTTATTGGGATTCCTACTCACACTCCCAGAACCCGAAGGACTTACGTTAGTAGTTAGCGTATGACCTGAAATAGTCACAGGTAAACCTGACGACCAGCTCGAGACAATACTCGTGTGCGTCTGACACCTGGCCTGCGCCATAACGCTATAAGAGCCAACCACCGTGTATGTGTGAGTCTGTGTTGGTGAACCCCAATTGGAAGTACTGCCATCTCCCCAATCAAAGTGGTATTCCACGCTATGACCTTTATTACTCGATGAACCTCCTGTGCTGAAACTCAAATTCTCACCGACTTTGCCGCTTGACTGACCTGAAGGAGTATTGGGCTTGGATACGGTCTCCTCCTTCTCAATAAAATAGGCTGTAATGTTCTTATCTCCATTCATGATAATTGTTGCTGGATTATCGCTGCCAGTTAAATCGCCTTGCCAATGGTTAAATTGGTAATTCGAATCTGCAGCTACAGCAGTCAATTGAACCACTTCGTCATCATTGTATTTTGTTTTATTGGGATTCCTGCTCACATTTCCTGAATCAGGCGGATTCACTGAAACATTAAGAGTATAGACTGGAACCTTACTCATTGTGATACTGACGTAAGTATCTTTTCCTGGATTTACCGCGACAGGGCTTCGAGAACCAACTGAAATGGTTTGGCCTCTATCATTTTTACCGTTTAATTGTACAGAATAATTATTAGCCGGATCGAGCCCGGTGATTTCCCCATGAAAACCGCTGCCCTGCCTTTGCAGATTTTGATTATATACCGTTTCTGCGCCTTTTTTAACGATACACTGCACAGATGCGAGACTGGCCATTAATTGGGATTTTTTGCTTTTTGCTGTCTCCTGCACAATGGTTATCCGCAAAGAACCACTGGAATCTTCTGGTTCAAAGATGCCACATTGAAAGGTAAGCGCAGCAAGGGTAAGCAATGCGAGAAAATACATTCTGACTTTCATGGGTGCATTCCTTTTTTTAAATACTGATTCTTTAATTGCCTGATACATCGATTATAATCGAACCCGTCTCAGGAGGCTTTTCTTTGCCCAAAAGTAGATAGACCGCTCCACCACTGGCTGCCGCAACCAGCCCCGCGATGATCCAGGGCGCTTTACTGCCGCCACCTCCTTGTTCGAAGACTTGCACCACAAACACAAAATCCTCCCCTTCCAATCCTTGCGGATAATCTTTGGGTAAATTCCACACAATGCGCCGCAGCCGTCCCGCCACTACGCCGTCACCAATATCGCCGGATAACGCCGCCCGACTCATGGGGAGTATGGCTCGAGAGCCGGATTTTGTAAGCGATAGCTTCACCGTATATTTTCTGCCCGGCTTGCCAATCAGATCGTAGGTAACTTCCACTTTCATATCTTCTCTTTGTGTGAATCGGACGTTTTTTACGGTGGGTTCCTGGCTGAGCAAGAACGAACTAGACACCATAAAAATCAGACCTATGATAATTTTTAATTGTTGCGGTTTCATTGTTTCACCTCGTACATGTCGTTTTCTACCTTTTCTAAATTTATTTTTTCAATTAATGAAATGATCACTGTTTTCACATCTCCTACATAGCAATAATATTATTCTCTGCACATTTAGCCCTTTGTATTTAATATACTAAGGGGGTGACACGAATCTGCTTATTCACACTTTCAATATAACCACACGGATGCGAAACTGCCAAATGCAAGGATCTGCATTTTTGTGCAACTTCAAGTAGCAAGTTACAAGTTACCAGTTGCAAGTTTCGGGTTTCGGGTTTGAAGTTTGGGTAAGGATTTTTTCGGTTCATTGCACCGTCCGGTGGTCTGTCCTTTGCCAGAAGTTAAACCCATAACAAATTTCTATTGAAAATTGCATCAGAGGTGTCGTCATGGGAGTCAAAAGTCACAAAGTTTCGCAGCCGGCTTTCAGCGAATGGGTGATCAAACGGCGGCAGGCGCTCAATCTCTCGCCGGCTTGTCTGGCGGAAAAACTCAATCATCAATTGAGTGAGCGCACTATGAAGTATCTGGAAGATGGCCGAAAAGAAGCCTTCAGCGAATTCACGCTCACAACTCTGGCACAGGGACTGGACCTCACGTACCCAGAGCTGCTGGAAAAAATCGCAAACTTGAATGGTCGCATTACGCCCTTCCGGTTGCAGGAGATGAAACCCGCTGCCAGTCGCCTTGGTTTTGTTTCGTTGAGCATCGTGTTCGCCGTCCTTTTGTTTATCGCCTACAAAGCGTTCATCTACAATCCAGACAGCGGCCTGGTAGCGGATGAAATGGCTGCGCCCAATTATCACAATTTACAAAATGTGCTCATTCACGCCGATTACCCGCAAATCATCGTCGCGTATGACGGTGTCGGCAATATACTGTGGCAGAAAGATCTAAAAACGAGGGTGCAGAAAGTAGGTTTGTTTGATCTTGACCAGGACGGCAGCATGGAAGTCATCGCCGGGACAGTGAGATACAACTCCGCGGATTGGGGCGAGCGCCCGGGCTGGTTGTTCGTGTGGAACGAACAGGGGGAGCTCATCACCGAACACAACATGTGGAAGCCCTCCATCTACCCGGCGCAGGAGCCGCAAAAAAACATTTTGGATTTTCAACTGACGGACCTGGAAAAGGACGGGATTATGGAGCTGGTGGTGGCGGTGCGCGGAGTGGAGTACTACCCATCCAGACTGGCTGTTTTGCGCTTTAAAGATTCGTCTTTCACAGAGATAAAAACTTATTGGAATCCGGGCTATATCGTGAAGTTGCTAATTGAAGACCTCGATGGCGACGGTTACCCAGAGATTTTTTGCGGTGCAGTGAATAACGACCTCAAACGCGTGACGTCCTTTAAAACCCATGACAACCATTACGCCATGTTCCTGCTGCAGGGGCGGTCGATCTTCGGGCAGGCGCCGCCGTACCTCGGGAAGGCTCCGGCAGGCAGCCAGGTCTGGTATCGCTATGTCACTCCGGCAAGCTCCAGTAAGAGTGGTAAAATTATCGGTGTGAGAGTTAAGGGCGAGCGCGAAAAAGAGATACATGTAAAATTGAATGATAGCTGCTTCTTTTACTTGAATTACGCCGGCGAGATCGTGGGCCGCTTTGACGGAGACGACTGTAAATGGGAAACGGAGGTGCATCTCATCCCAAACGAAGCCACCTGGTGATAAATCCGCCTCTATTCTGATTTGAGCGATTTAGGTTTGTAGTTACAATAAAATGGGTTGATTTGTTAGAGAGTGGGGGTTCACGCTTCAGAACCTGTGTGAAAAGTCAGACATAGGTAATTTTGTCATTCTGTAAGAATCTTGTTTTGTAGGACGTAAGGTGCTGTTAATTAACAAGATTTATCCAGAATGACATCTAAGCGGTGTTAAGCTTAAAAATGTTTCGACTCTACTTTTCACACAGACGCTTCAGCGTGTTTCGCCCCCTCCCCGAAATGCTAAAGCTTGAACACACCGGCACGCGCAAAAGCGTGAACACCTACCGGATTTAATTTTCTTGTTTTGGATAATCTATTTTGTTCACAAACAATGTCAACCCCTCTACTTTTTCCACCACGACCTTCTCCCCTGCTTTGATCACCTCAGCACTCTCCGCCTGCCAGATTTCCCCCTGAACTCGAATTTTGCCGACGCCCTTTATTTTTTCTCGCACCACCCCAATTTTGCCGATCATGCCCTGCTGGCCGGTGCGGGGCTGCTTGCGCATGATCTTGTACACCAACCAAGCCAGGGACAGGTTTAGAGCCAGCACCACGGCCGTAGCCAGGCTCAACAGATAAAAGTCAATTTGCCACTCAAATATATTTTTTAACAGCAAATAGAGCAGTACATCGTCAAAAATGAAAATCAAGGTTAGCAGGGTGAGGATAGCGATTCTTTTTGAGTACAAACCAATTGACACGGGATTAATCAATTTTTAGATGGGATTCTGTTAAAGTTTTTGCACAATTAACATATAAAATTGATAACGTGCAGCAGACAATGGGTGCGGAGGCAGGCCATTTCATCCTGGAAATTCAAAATGTTTCATATAGAGTTTCACCCGAACCTGAATCAAGCTCTCCAGCACCAAAGAGACAGTCAAAATAGTGATGGCAAAGGTCAGGAAACTGGCCGGGTTCGAATAAACAAATTTAAAAATCAACGGCAGGAACAGATAAATTATGAACGGAATGATAACGATGAATATCGCCATGTTGCGGGTGCGGCTGCCTTTGACATTGGGCCGCGAAAACGGCAAATCGGGCGAGTACAGGAACGCCAGTTGCAAGAAAAAATGTGCCAGCAACCCCAGCACCAGAATATGCAGCAGCACGTGCAGCAGGTTTTGGAAATAATGATAAAAAATCACTCCGAGTATGAACAAAAACGGCAGCACAAAATAGATCATCAAAAAATTCTTTTCCGAAAGAATCAAGCGGCACACATCGGAGGGGGTGGTGTAAAATATCCAGGAAGCATGGTAGTCGTCGCTCTGAGTGACGTAGGTTCGTAGCATCATAGGAAACAGAAACACCAGTAGATAGAGCAAGCCCGAGCGTCCCATTGCGAAATCGTACGACTCAAACGGATTGGGCAACGGCCCCTTTTCAACGCCCACAAATAAATAGAAAATGGTGAGGGGTAAAATACCCAGTACCGCCATTTTAAATTTGTTGTCGTACAAAAACTGGTTTCGGATCAATTTCGAGACCACCCTTTCTTCGTGCGCATGGGCAAATAGTAAAAACGGTTTCATAAATCTTCGGGGTAGCTGCTTTTTGCCCGCAGTCGTCTCGGTCACTTCCGACAAGCTCTCCGCGTAATGCATGGAAAGCCGGGACACGGCGAAATAGCCAGAGCTCAACAGCATCAGCAGGGACAGGCTTGCGAGAAGATAGTCCATGGCCACAGCTTCCCCGGTCAAAATGGGAAGATAGCTGCTAAACCAGGTGGATGGCAAGAATAAAATCCAGACGGCGCGTTCCAGAATGGCGGTATAAAATTTGGAGTTTTCCAGCAGATTGGGGATGACAAAAAAACTGCTGTAAATAAAAAAAGCCATGCCCACCTGCAAAATTGCCAGGAGATTTTTTACGCGCCGGGCGTTGATTTTTTTTAAAATGTACGTGTAAAACAAAACCATGTTTAAAGACATGGCCGTATTCGCTAAAAAAACACTCACAAAAGCCGCCACACCAGTGAGCGGTTGAAAACCGTTTGCAAATAAAAACGCGGCGATGGCCGGCAGACTAAGCAACATGGAAAAAGTCAGCACATAAAACAGAATGTTCGTGAGTCGCACAAAGAAAAAAGTCCTGGAAGAGACCGGACGGTAACCCAGCACCAGGAAATCATCCAGCGAGACCACCACGGTGTTGTATTCCACCAGAATCAAGCCGCCAATCATGAACATGGTGTAGGTGATGAGCAAAGTGGCTGAAAAAAATCCGCTTGCACTGGAAACGATTACCGGCACAAACAAGAAGCCCACTAACAAGTAGAAGAAAAGCAGGCTGAGAAAAATGCGTTTGCCCGTACGACCGTGGCTCAGGGTAGTGGACATGGTGGATTGGCGGAAGTCTTTGCGAATGGCGGTTTTTACCAGAGCGCGCCACTGGTGGTAGTCAACACCCAACAGTTGCAATCCCACGCGGAGCATCAAACCCTTTCCAGCGCCTGAATAAATTCCTGGGTAAACGCTTCGACGTCGCGGCTGCCCGTCAACTGATTAAAAGCTTCTTCCAGAGTGGGTTGCGAAGTTTGCCGGGTGATTTCGTCTGCGGTGCCCTGAACCACCAACTGGCCTTTGTGGATGATGGCGAGGCGGGTACAGATGCGCTCCACCACCTCCAGAACATGCGAACAAAACAGGATGGTTTTGCCCTGGGACGCAAACCTTTTCAGCAGTTCTTTGATAATGGAGGCGGTGTTGGCGTCCAGGCCGTTCAGGGGTTCATCAAAAAACAACACTTCGGGATTGTGAAGAATCGCGGCGCAAATCAAAACTTTTTGTTTCATGCCTTTTGAGAAGCTGCTCAACTGCTGATTCTTCACATCGTCGATTTCGAAAATGCTTAAAAATTCCTGCATGCGATGGTGGGCGGTTCGGCGGTCCAGATGGTGCAGCTCTGCCACCAATTCCAGATACTCCCAGGCGGTTAAGGACTCGAACAGGGCACCGGATTCAGGCACATAACCAATACGCCTTTTGACTTCCAGCGGCTGACTGAGCACATCAAACCCCGCCACCCTTGCGGTGCCGGTTGATGGCATCAGCATGCCGGCGAGAATTTTCACCGTGGTGGTTTTACCGGCGCCGTTAGGCCCGAGAAATCCCAGGATTTCGCCCGGCGCCACCGAAAGCGTTAACTCTTTGAGCGCTTGTTTGTTTTCGAATGATTTGGAGAGTTGGTTGATCTCTATCATTTATCTTTTACTAAAATGGCCCCCCACTTCTTCTTCAAACCCATTTTCAGTTTGCCGTTTTTCACTTTGTATTTTAAGTCGTTCAATTGATCTTTGACTTTGGTGTCGTGTTTCCAGGGCACATCCAATTCGAGAGTCTGTTTGTTTGGCAGCAAATTCAAAACCACGATGACCTCGTTCAAGTCAAACTTGCGATGAAAAGCGAAAAGCGCTTTCCCCTCATCCAACAAATATTCCTTATATTCACCTGTTTGCAGAGCCGGATTTTCGTGGCGAATTTTATTCAACAACCGGTAGTGGCTGTAGAGGTCTTGATTGAACACGTTATTCACTTCGCCGGCATAATCCGGACGAAAGGCGTAGTAGCTCTCCTTTTCATACACAAATTCCTTCCACAGCATGGGTTTGAGGTTGTCCTGACTGGCGGTTCCCCACATACCGGTTTCGTCGCCGTAATACAACATGGGCGCGCCCACATAAGTCATTTGGAACAAGGCGATCAGCTTTTGCAGGCGCACATTCTCCTCCGTCGGCTTGGTGGGGTCCAATTTCCGCGACGGATTCGCGCTCAAATCGCCGTTGGAGGCGGTGAGGTTATTTTTGATGACGCTGGAAAGGCGATCGGTTTTGTGGCTGTCCAGCAAGTTCAGCAGGCTTTGGTTGATCTTTTGAGGATAGGTCTGGCGTAATTTCTGTAGAGCGTTGCTGAATTCGGTGAGATTCATTTCATCATTAGAATTGATGAAAAAAGTCTTGATCACCTCAGCCAGGACATAATTGGTTACCACGTCGAATTTATTTTCACCCAGGAGGTGGGGCGCTTCCTGCAGCGACTCCGCCACGGTGATGACTTCTGGATTGAGCGACTTCACATATTTTAGCCATTCCCACCAGAAATCCGACGCCAACTCGTTGACGAAGCTGACAAACCAGCCGTCGATACCATCTGTATAAACGCCATCTGAGTTTGGATCCATCCACCGTTTGGTGATATCCAGGATGTATTTTTTCACGGGTTCGACCAGCATGCCATGGCTTTTTTTGAACAGCGGCATGGATTTGTCATCTTGCCAGCACTGGTAGCTAAATTCCACGGTATCCAAGGTAGCGGGATCATCCCAGTTGAAGACTTCGAACCAATCTTTGTAAACGGAATTTTGCTGTTTTTCTTTCAGGTCTTTGAATGCCCAGAAATCCTCCCCACAATAATTAAATTGCACCTCGATGACAATTTTCATGTGGGCGTCATGGGCACGGGTGATGAGATCCAGAAACGCCTCATCGGCTTTGGTCAAAGTCCAGTTGGCGGGGTCTTCCTTTTCGGAAACTATTTTTTCCAGATCCCCTTTGCGGTCCTGACCGAAATTATTGTCCACATGATGCAAAGTGGAGAAATCGTACTTTAAAATGGAAGATGCTTCAAAAATGGGGGTGAGACAAATCACATCCACACCGAGGTCTTGCAAGTAGCGCAATTTTTCACTGACGCCGAACAGATCGCCGCCATATCGTCGCTGCGGAATCAATTCCTGTAGGGTGAGCCCGCGGTTCATTTCCCAGATTTGCATTTTGTACCAGTCGGAAGCCCAAGGATGGATCTGCCAGTCGTCGACATCCTCTCCCACCACGTTTTCTTTAACCGGATCGTTTCGCGTATAAATATTTCGGAATCTTTCGGGAACGATTTCATACCACACTGCGCCTTTGGACCATTCAGGAGGTGTGTCACCAGCAAAAACCGCAGGGGCAAATAACATCATCCAAATCAACAAAATTTTTCTGCATTCCATAGCTATCAATTTCCCGTTTCTAATTAGGATATATTTTAAGGGTCAATTTTTTCGTAACTTATGACACTTCACAATATAAAAAAATATCCGCATCAAATCAACTACAAATAAATCCGCCATGACTTTGGTTCTCGAATGATTAATCTAGTTCGTGTTTATACAAAATCATTGATTATACTCAGTCATACGTCTGTGCCGGACGTAAAAACAACTCCGAATTAAACGATTTCGTGAGAGTAAACTGCCCGAAAAGAGATCGCGTCGTTAAGAGCCAGGCAGACTGGAAGGACTGCTGTCTCATTCAATTGTTTGCCTGTTTGAGAAACAGATAAAAAGAAGCTACAAAGCTGACCTGGAACACGCCAAATGAAACCGCAGAAATACGGTCGAATTTTTGGGCGTCGTTGTAGTAGCGTTCCATCAGCGCCGGATTGCCCGTTCCTCGGTACAAATCAAACCGATGGTTTCCCTTGCCTTTGAAATAAAGTGAAAACGCCCCGGACACCAGGGTGAGTCCCACCATAGAATATAAAAGGACCTTGGATTTAGCTTTTTTGCGGTAATCGAGCGACAAGGATTCCTTCGAAAATTGAACAGCTTTTTCAGCGGGCTGCAATGCCACTCGAAAGAAGGTCTGGTCGTTTTTTCCAAGGGTCAAGGTGGTATCACGGTAGCCGGGTTTGCTCAATTTGATTGAGCGAGTTTCCTGTTCCATCAGCTTCAAATAAAATGGCGTCTTTCCCACAAACACGTTGTTAAAAAATAGCGCAGCACCAAAAGGGTCGGAATTGATGGAATAAGTCACTTTAAACAATACCGGCACGCGCAAAGTGTCGTCAGGGATAATATTCACTTCGCGGATCCAATCTTCGCTTAACCATTCGGTTTTATCAGGATGCTCTACTACGACGGAGTGCACACCGGCTGCGAGTGCGATTGAGTTCTGGGGCGTGTACCCCATAAATTTCTTGTCGATGGTCACAGCCAGACCGGCGTGCCGGGTCTCTAAAATTAAATAGCCGGTTGGCTTCTGGATACTCAGAGAGGGCTCCTGCTGGGCGCCAATCGCGTCCATCCGAAACAACTGCAAAAACAAGCTGCCGAGCACCCATGCCGCGACCATTCGAAATGAAAGGGATGTCAAATTTAACATAAATTAACCACTCCAACGAAGCTTCTATTTAGTATCTTAAAGAAAACGAACCCTCTCTTACCCGAAGGCCTCCTGGCCGAGGGTGATTCCTGCTTAGCCGGCGGGGACGCCTGTGCGAAAAGGTTTAGAAATCGTGCACTTTTCGAGTTTTCTTTCAGACACAATTTAATATAAAACCTAAATTCTGGTTAATGATCGTCGTACAAATAATTTTCCACCCGGGTAGAATTAATCCGTTTGCCCGAATCAGCTTGTCGGAAGGCGTAAACAAACTTGTCTTCCGAGGCGCCAAAAACATAGTTTTTCCAGATCACCGGCGAAGTGCGAATACGTCCGCGGGTTTCCTGCTGCCAGATTTTCTGGCCGGTTTGTAAATTTAAACAGTAATAATTTTTATCCAACGAGCCAAAATAAACCACGTCTCCGGCGATCACCGGTGCGGTGCTGATGGCGTGGCTTACCTGAAACTGCCATTTCTTTTCACCGCTTTCAACATCGAGGCAGTAAAAGCGGCCGTCGCTGGCGCCGAACAAAACCACCTTCCCGTCGGTGGCGGCGGTCTGGTAGAGCGGCGTCTGCGCATCAAACTGCCACTTGACCAAGCCGTCGATTAAATCCAACGCGTAAAAATTGCTGTCCACTGAGCTGACGAAAATAACCTCATCCTGAATCACCGGTGTTGCAAAAATACTGGCGGCGGTTTTGATTTCCCAATTCAATTCTCCGGTTTGCGCATCCAGGGCATAAAGGACGCCGTTATCGCACCCCACCACCAGCACGTTTCTGCTCAACGCCGGCGAGGAACGATGTTGATCAGCGGTTTTGAACGTCCAGATTCTTTCACCGCTGTTTAGATCATATTTGTCGATATGATTGTAAAGAGCTGAAATGTAAATCCCGCCGGCGGTTACAAGCGGTTCGCTGGCGATATCGCCGGCATCGATCTTCCATAAAAAGTTGCCCGTGGCCAGATGGTATTTGGCGAGGGTTTTGTCGCCGTATCGGGAAGCTAAAAACAGATTTCCATCATAATACGCCAGCGTGGCGTCGTAGTGACCCTCGCTGTTTTTGCGACCGATTTTTTCGCCCGTAGCCACGCGCACCGCTTCAAAACGGCCGTCCATGGTGCCAAAATACACCACCCCATCGGCCACCACCAGGGTCGGGTTCACCGCCGATGACGCCTTGTAAGTCCAGACCGTTTTCAGCGGTGGTGCGATGGTTTTTTCATAGTAGTTGCTGCGAGCCGGCGCGCCTCCGTACTGCAGCCAATTTTCATCCGTAGCCAATTTGTTGAGGGCGGGCGGTATTTTTATGGTGCGGCAGGAGAGAGCAGAAAGTACCACCAGCAACAGAATGGTAAGTTTCGTCACGCTGCTGGCTGAATCGTTGTTGAAATAATCATCCATAATTTTAAAAATCGAATCCAAACCAGAAGGCTTTTTTCAGTCCTTTTTCAAAATGCAAACTAGGGCTGTTGAAATCGCGAATTTTGAATTTGCGGCCGATTTCATAGCGCAGCACCAGAAAACCACCGATGCGCAATCTCAAACCGAAGCCCAGGCTGCCCAGGATTTCATTGAATTGATAGTCGCGGTCCCAGGCCTGACCGAAATCCAGAAAGGTGGCCCCGCGAATGGCATTGAATCCGAGACCGCCAAACGGGAAGCCCAGCAAAAAGCGATCGATAAATGGAAAGCGCAGCTCATTGTTGATCAAAAACAGCTTGCGGCCCCAAATGCGCCATCTCGGATGCAGCCGCAGGTCCCAGCTGCCGCCCATAAAATATCGAAAAGCTTCCTTGCCCTGGTTGATGCGCGTCATCAAGCGCGTGGCATAGGTAACCCGCCGGCCCAGGCGAAAATATTTGCGATAATCCAGAATGATGGTGTAAAAATTCACGTCGTTGTGCTGCACATCAACCGTGTGGCCGAGGGTAAATTTGAAGCGCTCGCCGTCGATGGGGCCGGTAAAGCCCCAGAGCGAGTTATCTTTGACATAAGAGACCGCATTGGAAACCACGATGCCGTCCACCGTCTGCCCGCGGGTATCGTACACGCGGCTTTCTTTGCGCAGATTGATGCTGCCCTCCAGGCGGCTGAACACCGAAAACGGGTAGCTCGCGGCCACAAATCCACCAAGCCGTCTTTGATCGAAAAAACTGTCAACCTGGTCAAAGAATCGGCCGGTGATGTGGTATCCGCCAATGGCGTAATTGATGCGTTTGGACAGTTCCACGCGGGTAATCGCGACGTTCCAGCTTTTGAAGAACTCACCGCGCGTTTGCGCGTTATTGTAGATGAGGAAATAATATTGTTGATTACCCAGCATGTCGCTCATGGCAATTTGTGCGCCGCCGGACACGCCAATAATCGGGTCCTGAGAAATGGCGCTCTGCGCGATATCGAGATTGAACTTTCTTTTGTATTTCAAAGTCTGCGACTCGATTTCACCCGCCAGTTTGTCGGCGGTCCAGTTATTTCTCTTCACCATGAGCGAATCGTTTTCTGTGGCCGGCGCTTCTTCAAATTTTTCAGTCAGATTGTCAATTTCCCGAATTTGAAAGGAAAAATTTTCAAAGGCCGTGAACAGCATTCGATCTTCATTCAGCCAAACCGGATCGAATGCGCCCGTGGTGAAGTTCGTGATCTTTTTAATTTGATCCGCGGTTTCGATGGCTGAAGGAAAATCATATTCTGGTTCATCCCAATTAAACAGGCTGCTGCCGTTGCTGCCATTTTTGCCGTCGCCCCAGATCACGTTTTGAGGATGGGTTTCTTGTACTAAAGCCGCTTTGAATGATTCTGAGATGGGCAATATTTCAGGCTCCTGAAGATTATTTTTAATCATCCAAATATTAAAGGCGCCTTCCCGGTCCGAAGCAAAAGCGATCTTTTTGCCGTCCGGTGACCACGCCGGCGAATAATCATTTTGTTTGCCCACGGTCAAATATTGAATGCTACCGTTTTCCAGATTATACAAAAACAAATTCATGAAGCCATGTTTTCCGTAGTAGGAACGGTCCGAACTAAAAGCGATGGCTTTGCCATCAGGTGCCCAGGCCGGGTCGCGATCATCATAAAAATCGTTGGTCAGGCGCTGCAATTTTCCGGTGGCTGCTTCCACCACGTAAAGGTCGCTCAAGCCCGCGAAACTGATACCTGAAAACACGATTTTATCGCCGACCGGTGACCAGTTTGGCGAGGACAGAGAAACCAGACCCTCAAATTTGAACTTTTTGATTTTGGTTTTATTTGCAATATCGAAAACATGAATCACGTCGCTGGCGCCGCTTTTGGAAACAAATGCCAGCTGGCCTTTCTGATTCACGCTTATTTTGCTGCTGAGCAAATGGAACGATTCAAAATCCGAAGTGCGTTCCCCTTTCACAACCACTTCTGTTTGGCCGTTCTGACTTTTCAATGGCTTCTTATAAATATTCGAGTAGCCCACACGATTCGACACGAATACCGCCCACTCCTGCCCGTCCTGTTTAAAGCAGGTGGGTTTGGTGTTGATGCCTTCACGGGTGACGACTTTCGTCACCATTTTGGGGGAATCGCCTTCTTCTAACAAAGGATAGTTTTTCTTTTTAAGATCATAAATCCACTTTTCATCAAATTCCTTATAATTCAAGCCGATGGTTAATTTCATAACATCCGAAAAATAGTTCTCCTTCCAGATGTTTTCGATCAACTGCAGCAGCTTTTCCTCGCCAAAATTTTCCGCAATGTATTTACAAATAGCCTGGCCTTCTTTGTACATTAAAAATGTGCCATAGATATAATCCATTTTGCTCAACGGCACCAGATGCCCGCTGAGGACGGCGTCGCGCAGGATCATATCCGCTTGCGAATCCCAGCCTTCGGACCAATATTCAGCTATTCCCTCCGTAAACCAGAGCGGCAAACCAGCAAGTGTGGTTTTGCGGTGATCTTTGAGCACGCGATTCATCTTGCTGCGGGTAAATACGTGTACCAGTTCGTGGTTGATCACGTGCTTGAATTTATGAATCGATCCGTCGGATGGGATGACCACCCGGCCTTTGATGAATTCGAAAAATCCGCCCACGCCTTCAGGAATGAAGCTCGGGATGGTGTTGGTCTGCTGAAAATGTGAGTGATTGGAATAAAAGATGAGGGGGATTCGGCCTTTGATGTTGTGATTTAATTTGGCTTCCAGGCGATGATAGGCTTTTTCGGCAAAGGCGGCACCGATCTCGGCCAGCTCGGTCATTTCCGGATAAAAATACACATCAAAGTGTTCGGTCTTTAAAATTTTCCACTCGAAATCGTCATACTGAATTTTATTTCGCCCAAAGTAATATTGACTAAACGCGTTTGAATAGCTTCCTAAGACAAGAAAAAGGCAAAAAGACAGAATAAATTTCTCTGACGATTTCATATTACAACTCGCTAATTGGGTGTTTACAATTGATGATTAATCCATTTAACCCATCTTCTGTCAGATTTTCATGGCAGGTTAACAAAATGAATTCAACATCTGTGGATACTTTTGAGTGTTGCGGCTTCCTATTGAAAAATCAATCCGTGAAAAATTTGAACATTCCAGCAGTGAAAGGTAACTGGAATGTTTATATCGGTATGCAATAATTGTGCTTTAAATCTCCTTATAATTAAAACACTTTTTTATTTTTTGTGTAACTGTTCAGCCTGTTTTGTCATGCCGTAGGGATCTTGTTTGTTTTTAGCTCTTATTTGTTTGACTAAATAGTGATTGACCGAAAAGTCCATATTTCTTCACCCTGAGCCCTTCGACAAGCTCAGGATAAACTGCGTCGAAGGGTGATAAGCTGTTGTTTTTACGTCATGTTTCGACTCCGCTCAGCATGAAGACACTCGTTTTCGGTCAATCACTAAATAATTCTCAGGCTCAAAAAAGATTCTTCCAGAATGACAGGCTGAACAGTTACTTTTTTCTATGGCAAAATAGCAAAAAGGGTATTGAAAGACACAAATCCTGCCACTGCCATCTTTCAGGGCTTCCATATGCCCATGCTTTTTATTATATTTCATTATTGGCGTAAAAGTTCACTTGCCGCGCATCAAAACAAATGGCGGAATTTTGGCAATTTTTCGAAATCACGACCGTAGATTTTACATGCAGAACCATAAAATATTCCCCACTTATTGTTGAATTCATACAAACTCTCGGTTTAATAGAAACTCAGCAGCACCTTCGCCATACATTGTGCTACGTTTCTGAGAATGGCAAATCGACTAACTCCACGGCCGCTTTTATCCTCGAACCCGAAGAATAAGGGGGTGCTTTGGTTCGAAGAAACACGTTTTTGGTTGATCTTTAACTCTCTATCGACTGCCGCCAGGCTTTCTTCAATTTAACAAAATATAACAGTTAGTCAAGTTAATTTTTTTTACAACTACCCGATATATTTTAACAAAGTTGTACGCAAAAATCTTATCCTTCAGGTATTGGTGAATAGGAATGCCGCCATCTCGAAGAATCATTTTCATATTTTAATGCACATCTAATTTAGAAAACCATTTTAGGCTGTTAAAATTCCCGAATAATTAAAAAACGATTTTTGTTCTTATATTTTTGAGAAGAAAGTCGTTGTGGCAATTTACGAAACATAGAATTACGTCCAATCGAGAACGTGAAATCACTGCGCCCGCGTGCCAGAATAGAATGAATAGAATGGTTATCTTATTCAAGCATGCGTGTATTCAACGCCTCCGGACACCAGAAGATAAGGAGATAACACCGATGTTAAGGAAAACATTTGTAACTGCCCTCGCCCTTTTTGGTTTCACATTTGCGTATTTTTATGGTCAAGAAACCACCGCCGCATTCATCACGTATTCTGAAAATCTGTACACCAAAGTCAAGCTCTTCACCTCCATACTGGACACCATCCAGCGGGCTTACGTCGAGGAAACCGATGCCGATGAGCTCATCGAGAACGCCATCAAAGGCGTCGTTTCAAAATTAGACCCACACACCAACTACCTGCCAGCGGACGATTTTAAAATGTGGAACCAGAGTTTTGAAGGTTATACCGGCATCGGCATCAGTTTTGAAATCATCCAGGACAAAGTGACGGTGATGAAAGTTATCGAATCCGGACCGGCTTCCAAAAATGGCATACAACGAGGCGACAAAATCATCGAAATCAACGACACTTCGGTGATCGGAATCAAAAAAGAAGATTTCCTAAAAAAAATGATGGGCCCCGCCGGTACGCCCATCAATTTATTGGTTGAAAGCGAGCGTTGGAGCGCACCCAAGAGAAAGCAGCTCATCCGTGAGAAAATTCTACTGAAAAGTCTGACCCAGTGCCATTTAATTCAAAACGATATCGGCTATGTAAAAATCGAACGATTTACGAGTAAAACTTCTACCGAACTGGAAAAAGCCTTGACGAAATTGGAAGCGAAAGGCATGAAAAAACTCATTCTGGATTTGCGGGGCAACAGCGGAGGCTATTTGAATACCGCCATCGATGTAACCGACAAGTTTATTCCCGGGGGACACAAAATTTTAACCACAAAGGGCCGGCTGCCCAGCAGCTTTCAAGAATATTACTCCACCTCCGAGACCACGCATCGCCTTGTACCCCTGGTGGTCCTGATCGACCACGGCTCAGCCAGCGCAGCCGAAATCGTTGCCGGCGCCATTCAAGATTTAGACCGCGGCTTGATCATCGGGAAAACCAGCTTCGGCAAAGGGCTGGTGCAAAGTCAATACCGCTTTCATGATGGTTCCGCGCTGCTCATCACCACCGCCAGATATTACACGCCAAGTGGAAGAGCTATCCAGAGGGACTATTTTGAAAAAACCAAAGATGAATATTACCGGGCGGCATACGATGATCAGAAGCGTAACCAAAAAAACAATATCATCGCCAAACCGGCATTTAAAACCTTATCCGGCCGCACGGTTTATGGCGGTGGCGGCATTACCCCCGACATCTGGATAGACAACCAGGAAAACGTGCTTTCCGATAATTTACGGGAGCTTTACTTTTCAGAGAAAAGATTTTTTTATGCTTTTGCGAAAGATTTTATCCGCATACATCCAGAATTGAAGAGGGCGAAAGAGAATTTTATCGAAAATTTTCAGGTAACCAAGAAACTCTACTGGGATTTTATGAAATATGTTAAAAGCACGGACCCCTATTTTTCCCTAATCGATTTCGGTGTGGACAAAAGCGATATCAAATTTTTACTGAAACGAGAAATGGCCTACCTGCTCTGGGGCAGCGACGCCCGCTTCAAAGTAAATGTTGCGCGAGATAAACAACTCAAAGAAGCCATCAAATATTTTCCCAATGCCCATGTTTTGTTGTCAATGGCGGATTTGCGCAATTGATCAGAACAAATTGCTAATTTCCTAAAATAATTATTGACAAATCCAAAAAACTTTAGTATTTTCTTCATACGCAAGTCACATTTGGCGAATTAGAACATTTTAATTCGAAGCATCGCCCCTCCAATACGTAAGTTTTTGCGTAAAATTATTAATAATTTCAGAATGTTCGCAATTCCATACGTTTTTGCTTGACAATTTGAAAGAATAGTAATATATTTTAAGCGACCCGAACAGTTTAATTCATGAAAATGAAGGAGGGTCACAATGAAGAAAAAACTGTTCGCCGTCGTAATGCTCGTCTTAGTTTACGTTCTTTTTGTGTTCGTATTCGCATCCATCGATAAACAGAACAAAGTAACACAAGTTTTAAGCAAAATTGGAATTAGCAGTTCCAGTGCATTAGCCTCCACCACCGTGGTTCAAGATGGTACCGTCAGTTCTGATCTCAATTTAAAAGCAAGCTTTCGAAGTCCGATACCGGCGCCATTAAAAAAACCAGCCCCCAGGGACAAAGACAAGAAGGACGGAGGCACAGAATAGTGCTAAGCAGAATGATATCTGCAGTAAATCTAATTCAATTCACCAACTCTAACTGTTCGGGTCAAGATGTTTTCCAAAAATTTCAATATTCATTTCCGGGTTATCAATGTCTGGTTGTCCTTCGTTTTAATACTCATCATTCTTACAAATCTACCGCATCAACAGGTTCCCATTTTAACCTGGCTCAATTGCTCGATTTATTTTTTGCTTTTTCTTCAGTGCGTTTATCTTTTCAAACAAAGTAAAAATAATAAGTTCATATTTTTAAACATCAGCATCTTTGCGCTGTTTCACAGCTTCAGTTTTGCCGCGCTTTTTATCGGGGAAGATAATTTTATCGGGAATAACTATCATGCCTGGTTTTTCTACGAGTACCTCAATATTATTCAAACTTTTCTTTTTGTTTTTTGTATTATCTACATCAGTATAAAATATCTCTTTAGAAAAATCGATGCAGGATACATTTATGGCCTGAGTTTAGCTGTAATTCTGCCAATTTTTTTGTGGCACTTTTTTCCGTTTTTAATGGATAAAGAATACATTTTAAAACACGATAACGCTTATTTATACAAAAGCATTTTATTCTCCGATTTCCTGCCGTTGTTTTTTCTGGGACTGTATGGAGTCATTTTGTATAAATATGATCGCTCAATAGGAGAACACATCAATACCATCATGGTTTGCTTTTTCATCATGATTATCATGGATATCACCAACCTCATCGGCAATATTTACGCCATCACCATTTTCACCTTTACACAGTACGTACTGGTTGTCACGCTGTCGTTCTTTGTGATCACCATGATTAGATTACTTAATTATGCCTACTCACCATTTGGACAGTTCTACGATTCTATCGTGATATCGGGAAACGCTCTTGGCGTACCGATCAAAAGGAAAAAAAGCGTTTCAAAATCTGTAATCAGTTTTATGAAAGCCTATTTTCATCAACGACGAAATGCAATGGGCTTTTTAACGCTATTTTTTGTCTTCTGTATTAACTATTTTGAAGTCTCGCTGTTTATTAAACTGAATTTTGTCGTCATAGCGTTTGGCGTTCTCATATTATTTTATTTTCTGTCGGCTTTGTATCACAAACGGCTCAAAGATGACAATTTAATTTCCATTAAACATAATTAATCTAAAAGGATACATAAAATGAGAGAGAATGAAAATGCGGGGAAAGTTTTTCAGGAGCCAACCTTTATTGGCAACAGTCCTGAAGCAAAAAAAATAAAACGAGCGATAAAAAAATTCTCCAAAGTGGCCAGCCACATTTTAATCGTGGGGGACACAGGAACGGGTAAAAAATTTATCGCGAAACTCATCCATTCTTTGAGTACCAAAAAAAATCGCCCCTTTGTGGAGCTCAATTGTTCTGCGCTGGGGATTACCATGGATAAACAAGATTTATACGGCGAAGAAATAAAGAATGATGGCACCATCCAGAGAACCATCGGTATCTTAGAGAAAGCGAATCGCGGAATTCTTTACCTAAAAAATGTCAGCGATCTGGATGCGGATTTTCAATTTGAATTGTTGCAAGTTTTCCGTGAAAAGCGTTTTCGCAGAATCGGAGGGTCAGAAATTATTCCGCTCGAAGTGAGAATTATTTCTTCCACAGACCAGGACATCGAGCACGACGTTGAAACGGGCAAATTTCGCAAAGATCTATACTATCTTCTAAACGCTTTGTCCATTTCGGTGCCGCCGTTGAAAGAGACCAAACAGGACATTCCGGAGCTGTTCATCTATTTTCTGAAAAGATATTGTGAAGAAAACGAAGTGGAAATTCCAGCCGTGCCCGCTGAAATATTCGAATCCATTCTGGAATATGATTGGCGGGGAAATGCGCATGAATTAAAAAACTGTGTTGAAAACCTGGTGATGATGTCGCCGAATGGCGAGCTCTCTACCGACTATCTGCCGTTTGAGATCAAACGCCATCCATTGGATTTCATAGAAGTCTCGAATTTAAAACGGGTTATTTCTGACGTCGAAACCTACCTGATCAAAAAGGCGCTGGTGAAATTCGCTGGCAATCAAGTGAAAGCCGCCCGTTTGCTGGGAATACCGGAAGCAACGTTACGCTTTAAAATGAAAAAATACGCTATCCCAAAAGATTGAGTGTTTTGTGCAAATGTAGTCTCACTCACCAGGCGTTTTTTTCAAATGTCAATGTTAGAGGAAACACAAAACGGATTGTAGCCGTTCCCTGCAAGATAATATTATTCATTATATTTATCGAAAAGATTTTTCTTCGGCACTCCCGTCTGCTCGACCCACGATAACTAGATCGGTTAGTTCGATAAATAATCCACATTCCACCACGCCAGGAATGGATTTGATTTCAGAGGCCAGCTCGGAGGGATGCGAAATAACTCCAAATTCGCAATCGATGATATAATTTTGATTGTCGGTTACAAAAAATTTCTCATCGCACGTTCGCACCGTGCTTTCGCAGTCCAGGGCATTTAACCGTTTTTGCACAAATGGCCAGCCGAAAGGCAGGACTTCGACCGGCAGAGGAAAATTGCCCAGCGTCGGTACTAATTTCGACTCGTCCACGATGATGATCTCCATCTCGCTGGCCGCGGCCACCAATTTTTCTCTGGTCAAAGCGCCCCCGCCGCCTTTTATCAGGTTGCCGCACACATCGACTTCATCGGCGCCGTCGATGGTGACATCGACGCGATCAAATTCATCCAGCAGCGGAATGGCTTGTTCTCTCGCCAGTCTTTCCGTGGCACTAGAGGTCGGAACCGCTTTCACAGTCAATCCTTGCGCGACTAACTTACCCAGTTTCTGAATCGCAAAGTAAGCCGTGGAGCCCGTGCCCAATCCGATGATCATACCGTCTTTAATGTAAGAGATCGCTTTTTCAGCAGCCGCTTGTTTCGCTTTTTGAACACTCATTTTAACTCGCCATCCCCATTTTGTGCCGTTCGCAAATCTGTTTGTATATTGAATTTTAATAATCTGAATTTCAAAAGTCAAACATTTGATATCGTTTATTTTTGCGATTTCGTTTTCATAAAAAAGCCCCGACCGTTACCGACCGAAGCTCCAACAAAACATGGTTTTTATACACAATCCGTGGACAACCCCTGGCCTAAAATCGTTTACTCAGGGTGAGTTGCAGCTGGTTGTTTTGCGCAAGTCCCTTAACATCCATTCGCAAACCTAGCTTCAGTTGAGCAAGCTGCTTGTTGAATTTATGCACCGCCAGCGTAGAATGGATGGCGCTAAGCAGGTGATTTAGAAACACCGCTGCCAGGGCAAATTCAGCTCGGTTACCGGCTCTATCGCTTCGTATGCGGAGCGTCTCGAACTTTTGCTGGTTTTCCGCGCTGTCCCACCGCCAGAAAAACTCGGCGGTTTCGGGATAGAGCGAAGCGACGTCCCGGTCGCGGAGTTGCGCTTGATTAAACTCAAAGATGTCCCGAAAATTACCGACGTCCACAAAGTATCTTTCGGATTTACCTTCCAGATCGACGCCCGCGTGGGTGACCGCAAAAGTACGGTAATCGTCCGCCAGCCAGTTTTTCCAGGTGGTGAAACCGATGTAGGAGGCCCAAGTCAGCACTTCGGTTACGATGAACATTTTCATCATGGATTTAGAGCCAGCGTAATACTGCCCCCAGCCCGGCAAAATCAACGACTGCAAAAAGGCTCGGCCTTTGGATTTGGGCTGTACTTTTGCTTGTAAATTGGCAGAAAAATTCGACAGCGTGCTGCTTTCGTTGCGCAGGTAGCGATTATCCACCACAGAATTTAGAGCTTTTAATTTCAGCTCAAAACCTAATTGCGACGGCTGCAATGGGTTGGCATTCGAGGGCTTTTGCAGCTGGGGCGTTCCCGCGAACACAGCAGTCAACCCTAACGCCCAGGTAAACACGCCAATTTGAACGATGGATTTTACCATTTCAGTCCTAAATTTATCGATGGAATAATATCGTTGTAATAGTACATCCCTCTGAAACGAATATTCGCTTTCAAGGCACGGCGATTGCGCCGTTTAGCGGTGAATCCGGCTTCGATGGCGCTGATCACATGATTGAGCATGGTGATGGTGATCAAATTGGTGGCGCGTTTAAAATTGTCGTTGGCATCCTTGCGCTGCAAAGTGTAATCTTCTCGCAAAGCTGATATGGTATCCAAATTCTGTCCATTGTAGCTGCTATTCAGATAATCCTGATAAGTTAAATTTTCGGGTTTAAAATTCAAATCATCCCACCCGATAACAAATTGATTGTACTTACCAATATTCTCATAATATTGCTGTGATTTTTCTTCGGGCAAAAAATGGCTGAAATTTGCGCGTTCAAACTCACGTAACGCAGCCATATTCGAGCGATCGATGGCGCTGATATTTGCCATCCAGTCCCAGTAAACATCTTCACTCCAATATTGATCCGCATAGCGTTCAAATTGCGATTCCAGATCATTGCCGCGATTTTGAAAATGAACATAACCCGTCAAAGTGGCGGCTTCAAGTACCACAAATAAGATACTTTTCAAATAAGATTTGTTGTAAAATTGACCTGCTCCCGGCACCGCCGCCGAAAACAACACGGCTTTCGCGATGGATTTTGTGCCATTCTTTTGTTCATCATTCAATTTGAAATCTTGCTCTGGCCATCTTTTTTCATTTGAGTTGGTGGTCATTTCATTTTGTAAGTGCAAACGAGAGCCAGATTCAATCCAGGAGCGCATAAAAACCTCTTTGGCTGATTTGGCTCCTTCATCAGCCAGGGCCGGGTTTGTCATTCCCACAAGCACCAGGATGATCACGAATAGAGTTAGATTTTTCATGCCATTAACCCTTTTTTATTTTAATCCAAAAAACCGAATGAGAGACCAAAATAAAATCTCCATTCATTGCCATAAGTCTGGTTTGCAAATTGAAATTTGTTCAACCCATAAGCCGCATCGAAAAAGACGCGGGTTGGGTAGGAATAAAAAGAAAAGCTATCCATCCGCAACTGCACACCGACGCTGGTTTTGAATTTATCAAAATTTAATTTATTTTCATTAAAGGCATTGCCATAATCGACAAACAAGCCCAGAAATATTTTGTCGAAATAGAGATGCATAAAGCGCAAATCGAGGTTCCTCACCAGCGGCAGTCGGTAGGTGACCCGGCCCAAAATCGATTTTCGGCCTTCGATACTGAAGTAGGGATATCCACGGTTGCCAAACAAACCGCCGCCAAAAAAATAGAAAAAACTGTCGTCTTTAAAAGTGCCGTCTTCCAGTGTGTCATCTTTGGTGGTGATGAATCCGGCTTGCAGGACAAAATTGATGGTGTGATTTTTCAGGGGCAAACGCCAATTTTCTTTCCAATCCACGGTAAATTTATGGTAGTTGAAATTGGAAAACTTTTCAATGCTCACCGGCTGGTCGGTTTCAAAATCTTCCAGGAATTTATTAAATTCAAAATCATATTCCAGTAAAATGAATCGGCCAGTGGGATTGATTTCCGAATCAACCGCCGGCACAAAACCGCGATGAGTGAAGCGGACGGAAATATCGCGCCCGATAAAATATTTATAATGCAGCGTAACCGGCCCCGTGCTAAAATTCAAATTCGCTTTCACGCCGTAACGGCTGTAAACAAAAGCGGTTCGCAGCTCGTTGGCATCGCTGAGCTTAAAACTGACGCCGGCGTCCACCTCGGCCAGATTGAACTTAAATTTGTCCACCGTTTCATCGAACAAGCCTCTTCCCAGCAAAATTTTCGGATCGTCCACGCGCGCTTTGGTGTGTTGAATCTGGTTATAAGCTTCCAAAAACAGGGTCGGTCCGAAGTTTCGATATTCGATCAAAGTAAACAAATCGTAATCGCCGCGGCGATTGACATCAAAACCCGCCAGAAATCCATATTTATTTAAAACGTCGTAGGAATAAAGGTAGGTTCCGACTTTCACCGTGCCGTAATCCAGCATAACACGCGGCAAAAAGGTCAACGAGGAATACTGATTTTTGTAAGGCTTGATCTGAAAATCGGGAAGCTGGCTATCGTCGAAATTGTGCACGTTGATTTTGCTTATATTGGCGTCTTGTAGATGCGTCTTTACAGAAGCAAACTGGGGTCCCTCCTGAAGCGTCAAATAAGGCGCGGAAGATTCCCGCACCGGCAGTGGTTTTTCAATGACAGAGATTTTATAACCATCTGAAGTGAACAGGGAAAACACCAGAGCACCGTTGCGGCTCACCGACGGCATGAAAGCGCCTCCGATGACGTTGGTCCATTGTACGGTTTTCTTAGTCGTCAAATCCAGCGAATAGATGTTGTAAATGCCGGTTTTGTCCCAGCTAAAATAGATGTGTCTGCCGTCCGCACCGAACACGGCATCTCGGGAATCAGCGGGATCTTCTAAAATCGCCATGAGTTCGCCGTTTTCCAAATCCTTCAGATACAGGTCCTGGTGATTTCCTCTGGAAAGCGTAAAGAGAACGGACTTACCGTCCGGCGACCAGCGAGGCTGATGCAGTTGCTCGCCATTCTGGAAGTGCGTGATCTTAACTTTTTCTCGGCTGTCTAAATGTAAAATCTCCAAATTTTCGGTGCCGTCTTTTGCCGTGATGTAAACCAGTTTCTTTCCGTCGGCCGACCAATCGGGACTGTGGGCGCGTTGTGCCCTGGTTTCACGGGTCTTGTTACGGGAATCCAGCTCATAACTGTAGATATCGTAATATCGGGAGCCGCCTTTACTGCGTGCTGAATTGCTGGCAAAGGCCAATTTGCGGCCATCTGGCGACCAGGCGATGGCATATCTGCCGGCAGCGACCGCTTCGGTTTTTCCGCTTTGCATGTTTCGGACCATCAATTGCGTCTGCGACATGTAGTCCCGCCCTCGATTTGAATGGTAAGCGATGCGGGTGCCTTCCGGCGACCAGACAGGATTTAAATTGGCAAGGCCGCTGGCTTCCAGAATTTTACCCTCGACTTTGTTCTTTCTAATTTCACTCGTTTGGGAGACATACTGCTCCCGCAGTGCGGTAGTCCAGTCTTTATACAGTTGCCGGCCGCTTTTGCCGGTGGCTTTTTTCAGCGCTCCATCCAGAGACAGTCGAAAAAACGATTTCATGTTGTGGGAAACCGTGCGCACGGTTTCCAAACCGTACTGCTGCACCAGATAGGAAACGAACGCGTAACCGTGGTTGTACACCTTTTCGTTTCCCAAGCTGTTCTTGCCAAACACGCCCATTTGGTTGTAAGTCAAAAGTTTATCATCGAGGGTGGCGGTACGCAGAATCATGTCCCGGTGGGAATCCCAGGTTTCGTATTCCAGGCCGGGAATCTGGAACTGCGCCACACCTTCTGCAAACCAACCGGGCATCACGGTCATGGCAAACGGGTAAGATGCAATGACGTTGGGTCCGCCGTGCAGCACATCCTCCCGCCGGGTGCTTTCGTAACCGATGGCCTGCAAATAAAAGGCGGGAATTCTGCGGGTGATTTTCCGGGCCGATTGCAGCTGCACCATGTGCGTGAATTCATGCGTCACCACGTTTCTCAGCCAATCGTGGGTACCGCGTAGTTCAAAGCGCATGGGCGTTGCCCAAATTTCTATTTTGTTGTCATAAAAAAATGCCCCGCCGTTTGAATAGTCGTCGTGATCTTTGATAATGAAATGATATTTGCCGGAGGGCCTGAACTGGTACAACGAGGTGATGGGTTCGTAAATTTCTTCTGCGATCTTGGCCACCACTTTGGCGGTGCGTTCGGCACCGTTGTGGAAGTGAACATAAAAATGCTCGGTTTCAATTGAAAACCATTTCAATTCTGGATGATTGTAAAATTGCGGTTGGGCGAGGCACCTGGCTGGCATCCGCCAAAACGCACTCATTCCAAAAATGACGGCCCAAATTAAAATCGATTTACGGCTCATTCTCCCTCTGTGGTTTTAAAAAATAGCGAATCGAAAGCCAGTCGAAATGTTAATTAAATCGGTAAATTTTGTGGAAGGCTGCATGAGAAAATTATTTTGATCGAACAAAATCGAACACTTGCTTTGAATAAAAAAGAACGCTTTCGAAGTCGGTCGAAACTGCAGCCCAGCCGCGCCAAACACTCCGGGATGCTTAAAATACCCACGCATTTCATAATCCAGAAAAGTTTCTTCAGGATATTTTTTGCCGCGTTTGATATTTAATTTACTGTCTTGAATATAGCAATTTCCCGCGCCAATTCCAATATATGGCAGCAGATTTTTATAGATGGGTTTGAGCTGCCGATTAAAGGACAACCTGGCAGACCAGTCTCGCAAAAGCCATTTTTCGATTTCCGGGTTATCCTCAGAATCCTTTTTAAAATCCACATAAAACAGTCGCTGGCGATTCAGTGCAAAATGCACGGTCTGATATTTTGAAATGGAAAAATTGATAAATTGCTTAGGCTTATTTTCCATAAAGATGATAAACGGCGAAACAGCTTGCAACTTTGTTTGGCGATTTTGGTGAGCAACATTCTTTTTCCCTTGCTCAGCCGGCAAATTATTAAAACCAGAAAACACCCATACCAGTGAAAAAAATAACATGAATCCTTTCATAATCCTTGCTTCCCTGCTTTTAACTTTTTCAAAATAACAATATCGGTTTTTCACTATTATTTAACTACCGCAATTTTCACAAACGCGACATCGGTCAAGCCATTTCCTTTGGCCTCGACCCGCGCCAGATACACCCCGCTCTCGACCCCGCTCAAAGGCCATTCCACTTCGTTATCCGCTTGCGCATGTCCCGGCCCGGAAAATTCATCAATCAATTCGCCAGCCAGATCGTAAATTTTTATTTGAATCTGCGCGGGGAAATTCAGGCGATAGCGAATGGTGGTCTGGGTGCCTTCAGTGGGATTCGGATAATTGTAAACAAATTTCGCCGGCATGAGCTGTCCGGAAGGTTGCGCTGGCGATTCTGAATTTAAATTGGCGTTGGTATGCTGAATATCGTGAAACAAGCTGCCCCAGGCAACGTTTTCTGGCAGCAGTTCCTCAACTAGGTCCCAAACGTACAAGAATCCATCGTCGGCCGCGGCGGCGATTTCGATATCGCCGTCAGCGTCAACATCGGCCAGCGCTGGCGTTGAATTGATGGCGCCACCTGTGGATAGCGGAAAGTCATTAACGAGCTGCCCATTCGCATGAAACGCCACCAAGCGATTTTCAAGTGTACCAACCACAATTTCTGATCGGCCATCCTGGTCGAAATCCACCAGGATGGGAGAAGAAAAAATCTGTTTCGGTGAAATATCGTCGGAAAGCAAAATAGGGAACTGGCTGGTTAACGAACCCGTGTGATTGAAGGCGTAAAGTTTCTTTTCTGCGACAAATACCATTTCAAGAAATTTATCGCCATCGACATCGCCCAGAACCACCTGGGAGCTCGGATTCAAACCCGTGGATTTTGGATAATCATCCAACGTTTGCCCTTGTGGATCAAAGGCAAAAATCTGCCCATCTTCTGAAACCGCCACAATATTCAAAGCGCCGTCTTTGTCAAGATCCCCAACCACTGGCGCGTTTGAAAAAACCGCCCCCAGGGCATTTTGCCAGTGAACCGTGCCGTCGATTCCCAGCAAACCGGTTTCGCCGTTCTTTGATGTGAAGGCCATGCGGTTTTGAGAATACAAAGCCAGACCGGTTATTTCCAAAGCATCCGGATCTGCCAGCACGGTTCCAAACCCGTCGCTGTTCACGATTATTATCTCGCCGTTGACATTGCCCACCACGATATCGAAGTCCCCGCCGGATTCCACCACCAAAGGCGGAGTCGTCAGTTTTGCAGAGCTCGCAAAAACGAACAAACTATCGGCCCGGCCGTCGAAATCCAGGTCTTGAGGTAAATAAGCGGCTACCACTTCATCCGTTACTGCAACCACCAGACGTTCTGCGTTTCTCTGGACAACCGCCGGCGTAAAGGAAGTCGTCCCTTTTGGAGTGGCAAAGATCGCAAGCGGGTAAGACGTCAAATCGCCGTTTACTTTTTCAATTTGCCCGGCATCCTGGTTTGCAATCAATTTCGTGCCGTCGAATTTCCATACAAACAAGTTGGTGCTGCTTTCAGAATTCAAAATGATTTCCATCTGCTCATCGCCATCGAGATCCGCCAACATCGGCGAGCTGACTACCCGATCTGCGGCGCCCGTAAATTGTGGAAATCCAGAGAGCGAAATACTCTCATGCACACTGAAAGTCATCACGGAATCCGGCTCGCTAAAATCGGTGATAAAAATGTGCGAATTGGCTTCGGCATTGGAGAGACTGTTGGGTCGGGTAAAAGGCGTAAATGCCACCACGCTGGAAGAATCGTTCACCAGCATGTTGATGGGGTTGGAGCCCCAGAACATGTCCTCGATTACGCCATTTTCAGCGCCCGAGCCCGGACTTAAAAATCCGTAAACCTGTCCTATGTCCTGGGCGCCATCGGCTTCTTCCAGATCCACTCCACGATGTTCGGGTTCGGCGTTCACTCGGTTTTCGGTAAAATTCGCTTCAATGATGCGCTCATCCACATGCCAGATCAAAATACCCGACCCTGGCAAACCGAAATCGTATTCATTGACCTGAGTGATAACCCCGACGGAGCCATCGAAAATAAGCTGCTGTCCTTCCTCGTTCCATTTGAACTCGATGCGTTTACCGTTTGCGTCCCGGCCGATTGCGATACCGTCTGCGTTCACATCGCGATGACGGTTTTCAAGCAGGAAATACTCCCGGCTATCGATGGGGATTTTATAAATTTTGTTTGAATTTCTGGCGTGGCGCGCCGCGATTTGCAGGTCCGTGCCGTTTTTCACTTCGATGGCGTTTTCCCATCGTAAAAACAACTTCGACCAGGCACAAGGTTCCGCAGGCAACAAGCCGCTGAAATTGCCGGAGCCCTGGTCCATCAGTCCAAAGATGCCAACGCCCGGCAAGCCGGTGTCGGTGCTAAACAGGTTGGGCAGCCCCAACTGATGCCCGAACATGATGGCCATGGTGCCAAGCAAAGCGATCTGGAACCCTTCCTGACTCTGAGTTTCCGGCAGAATCATCCCGTCCTTCACAAAAAAGCTACCCTCGTTTACAGAAATGCCCGGATAAGTTGGATCGTTGTTGCCTAAAATTTTCTGCAAAGTCAAATAATCCAGAAAAACCGATGGCACATCCTGCGGCGTTTGATCCAGATCGATGGCAAAATCCAGCCCCACGCCCGCATGAAAAAGGATAAAGCTGTCGTATTGCGAAAAATCGATGTCATCGGCGTCGTCGGCGATTTGCAAGCTTTCCTGAAATAATTCAGCCAATCGTTGATCAACCAGCTCCTCTGGCTGCACCGGTGAATAGTAGGCCATTTCCTGAGACACGGTATAGCTTCTGGAAGATTCTTTGGGAAAGACCTCGGCTTCCAGTAGCAGCTGGCCGTTGGATACGGTTTGAAAATAGTTGGCCAGTGCCAGCAATTGGTTTTGAAAATAATTCAAATCATGCGGCGGAGCATCGATGACCGCAGAGCTGGATGTGGACAGATCAAACTTCCCGTTGCCAGTGGTGAGATTATTGCTATCTTCCTGAAATTCCACGCGCAGGGCCAAAAGCTTCAAGGTCGTTGGACTGGCTTGATTCGCTGCGGAAATTCTCGCCTTATTTTTAATTCGACTCACCGGCGTTCCGATTTCCAGCAAATCTCTGTTGGATACGCCGCTCGGATGAAGCATCATATTCAGGCTCTGGCCAAATACATTTGTCAGCCAAAGTGCCATGAAACAAAATACACAAAAAAGCCGACGGATATTTTTTTTCTTCATGAACAATAAACCCGACCACCTCGAATGAAAATAAACTGAAATTTAGTAAAAGTCAATTCACTGATCTTAAAAAGGCAAGAACCTTTGAAGAAAACAATGCAGCGATTCTTGCCTTTTGGAATTTTGAATTAAGTGTTTATATAAAGGGAAGATCCCCGTATTTTTGAAACATGGTTATTGAAAATCGGCTGCTCATTGACCGACGGTTAAAGAAAATCGCATGGTATCCGAAAGGGGATGATTTTCACCCGCTGAAATGTAGCCAAAATCAAATTGGTAGATGTCGTAACGCAGTCCAGCACCAAGCGTCAGGTAATCCACGTTGCCATCTTTGTCCCAGTAGTAACCGGCGCGCAAAGCAATTAAATTAGCATACCAGTATTCTGCTCCGAAGTTATAAATGATGCCGCGATTTTTTTTCTCGTTATCCCATGCAGAGATAAATGCTTTGATGATTGAATCGGTGGAACCATTCTTGTTTTTCTTAACCAGTTCTTTGTTAACATCAAAAGCAAAGGTCAGCCGGTTGAATTCCTGATCGATGGCCCGGTAAGCCAGTCCAATTTTGAAATTCGTGGGCAAAGGATCCGCCTGCGAGGCATCCACATAAGTGATTTTGGGTCCGATGTTTGAAATGTTGAGGCCCAAATTTAAGTTATTCAGAAATAAATTTTTCTTCAACATGGCAATGTCCAAAGCAAAAGCTCCGGCTTGCCCATCGCCTTTTTCCGTACCGGCACCTACGCTGGATAAATTACTGCGAATATAGCGTACATTTAATCCCACACTCATGGTCTCCGAAAGCAAGGTCGCATAAGAAAAGGTGAAGGCCCATTCGTTGCTGTTGAATTTACCCACAGGCTCGGGCCCGGTGGCTTCGGTAATGGTTTGTTCACCCAAATTAATGTAAGTAATATTAAACCCGATGGTACCCAAGCCCTCAATGGACTGACGGTAGGCGCCAAATAAATAGTACAGATCGCTAAAATTGAATTGCGGCAACCATTTCGAATACATCGAAGTAAATTGCTTGCCCTCTTGAAACGCCAGACCGGCCGGATTCCAGTAACTTGCTGAAACATCATCTGCCACACCTGCAAAAGCTTCGCCCATGCCGCCAGCCCGCGCATTTGGTGAAATTAACAAAAACAACACCGCGGCTTCGCTCACGGCAAAAACATTGGTAGCTGCGAATGTCGTTAAGAAAAGAACGGATAAAATGGTGGTTATTCTTTTCATGATTTATACCTCCAGAACTAATTCATTAAAATTTTCGATATGATTATCTTTATATACGTCTATAAACAGAAAAGCCGAATGACAAGGTTTTTGATTCTATGTTTTATAGAACCACCTTTAAACATTCGGACTCCACGCCCATACAACGTTTTCGTTTAAAGGTGAACGGGTTCACTAATTAGCTCGTTGCAGAAAATTTTAATTACCACAATACGACTGTTAAACCCAAAACCTTTAACGAATTTGAATAAGCGCTCTCCTAAAATTGTTATGAATGCAAAAATATAGTCAATTAATCTATATTTGTCAAGAAGTTTTTTAATTTCTATGTGACATTCAGCTAATAAAAATATCGGAAATTATCGCAATATCTTTATTAGTTAATTAACTTTTAGCAAAAATAAATGGAACTGGTTCAGATATACTCACAATTATCATGCCGGAAAAATAGTCAATTTTGTGCAGCAACTTTAAATATTATTTTTTATAGCCTTAAACCCGAACTAGATGAAAACAAATTTCAAAACTCACGTATTCTTATTGCATCATTGAATTACAGAAATGTACCAACTTGATACAACTACGGTTGGTAGCATCATATTTATGAACGAACCCGCCGGCTCCAATCAGGGTAACTGTGAACGATAATCCTCCGCGGACATTAATTTCTCAACTTCAGATTGATCGCTGATTTTCAATTTAATCAACCAACCATCGCCGTAAGGGCTTTCGTTGATGAGCTCCGGCGTGTCCTCCAGTTTGGTATTCACTTCTACGACTTCTGCAGACAACGGAGCGTACAAATCGGAAACCGCTTTTACGGCTTCAATGGTGCCAAACGGCTGCATGTATGTAGTCGTGTCGCCAACTTGCGGCAGCTCCACGAACACAATATCACCTAACTCGCCCTGGGCATAATCGGTGATTCCTACTGTCGCCACATCATCCGCAATGGATACCCATTCATGTTCTGAGGTGTACAATAATTCCTCAGGTAATTCCATATCGTGACTCCTTCATATTTAATTAAAAACCAAACTCCTTAGGCAGCACTGGAATATAATTTACGTTGAAAATTTTCCACAAATTTCGTATCAAAATTTCCATCTAGAAAATCGCGGTCTTCCAGAACCATTTGATGAAACGGGATGGTTGTGTGAATGCCTTCGATTACAAATTCCTCGAGACAGCGGCTCATGCGCACCAGCGCTTCTTCCCGGGTTTTACCGTGCGTGATCAATTTAGCGACGAGAGAATCGTAAAATGGCGGTATGATGTATTGGGCATACGCGTGGGTATCCACTCGCACGCCCGGACCGCCAGGAACATGAAAACTGGTGATTCTCCCTGGTGAAGGTCGGAAGTCATGAGCGGGGTCTTCAGCATTGATGCGGCATTCAATGGCATGCCCGCGCATCTTATAATCTTTGTTCCAGTTGAATTTTTTCCCAGCCGCAACCTCGATTTGTCGTTTGATCAAATCCGTTCCAAACACGGCTTCCGTCACCGGATGCTCTACCTGAATGCGTGTATTCATCTCCATAAAATAAAATTGGCTGTTTTCGTAAAGGAATTCGATGGTGCCGGCGCTTTGATAATTGACAGCCTTTGCACCTCTGATGGCCGTATCGCACATCTGCTTTCTGACTTCAGGAGTGATCACCGGCGAGGGCGATTCCTCAATCAACTTCTGGTGTTTGCGTTGAATCGAGCACTCCCGTTCGCCAAGCGCAATGACGTTACCAAAGGAATCTCCCAGAATTTGAACTTCGATATGTCGGGGATTTTCAAAATATTTTTCCATGTACAAATCGGGATTGCCAAAAGCGGTTTCGGCTTCCCCGCGCGCTGTGTCAAACGCGGTATCCAATACCTCGGCAGTGCGGACAATGCGCATGCCGCGTCCACCGCCGCCGGCAGAAGCTTTAATTATCACCGGATAGCCGATTTCACTGGCGATTTTTTTTGCATGTACTTTGTCGTGAAGCACGCCATCGCTGCCAGGAATGACCGGCACACCGGCTTTCTGCATGGTTTTTTTTGCGTAAGACTTGTTTCCCATTCTGGAAATCATGTCCGGGGTTGGGCCAATGAATTTAATATTACACGAAGCACAGATTTCCGCAAAGTTGGCGTTTTCTGCTAAGAAACCGTAGCCAGGATGGATGGCTTCCGAATCGGTGACTTCGGCTGCGCTGATGATGCGTGGGATTTGCAAATAGCTTTGGTTACTCGGTCCCGGCCCGATGCACACCACCTCATCCGCAAAGCGAACGTGCAGGGAATCGGTATCGGCTTCGGAATAAACTGCCACCGTGGCGATGTCCAGCTCCTTACATGCTCGAATGACCCGCAGAGCTATTTCACCACGATTTGCAATTAATACTTTCTTGAACAAGTCAATTCCCCAAATAACATTATGCGTAATAAGTATTGCAAATATTAACCGGCATCAATACGAAAAAGAGGTTGATTGTATTCCACCGGCTGCCCATTTTCCACGAGGATTTCAACAATGCGGCCGTCCATTTCCGACTCGATCTCGTTCATCAGTTTCATGGCCTCGATGATGCAAAGAACCTGTCCTTTTTTGATGGGCTGATCAACATCCACATAAGGATCCGCATCCGGCGCGGGTGCTCTATAGAACGTACCCACCATGGGCGCTTTGATTTCGGTTAGCTTTTTCGTTTCCGCTTCGGCTTTGGTTTCAACGGGCTTTTCCTCCTCAACTGGTGGCGTCGCTGCAACCGGCTGCTGATAGGCGGGTATTTGATAAATGGGGTTGGTGGAGTTCGGGGCGATGGTATGTGAATTATGAGGAAACTTGGAAATTTTTATGGTTTTTCCCCAACGTGTTATTTCTAATTCACCAATATTGCTCTCTTCGACAATTTTTATCAATCGCCTGATTTCGTCTTCTTTCATGCCCTCCCTCAAAGATTTCCGGAATTAATCATGATATTTGATTTAGTCAACTTCAAATTTTCTTCGCTGCCTTAAGCACATCAGTCGAAATTGTTCATGATTGAATTATCTTTAAGGCAGGCACTAAAGCACATCAATATAACCGAAAATCCTTAAAAAGTCAACTCATTTTTTCTGTTCAACCGCCAATCGTAATCGGTATGTTTAATCTTGACATCGTAGCGGTATTTTTCGAGAAACGCCGTTTGCTCCGAGCTTAAAAAAGGCGTGAGGAACTGCAACAAACTTTGGCCGTTTTTTTCAAAATCTTCTGAAAACCAGTCAAATATCTTGGAAAGATAAATTACCTTATTGGCAAAATCAAATCGATTTTTGTCCGTCTGACTCATGAATATCCGGCCCTGGTCATTTAACTGCGCATCGAGACGGGAAGACTCAAACGCTTCGGAACGCAGGGGCGGACAACTCCTGGCGGCGCACACCAGCGCAAAATGCACCCTGGCGTCGCCAATCGGACGTAAAAGCTTGTGCTCGATAAAATTCAAGGTGTACTTTTGCCCATTAAGCTCCACGTATTTTTTATCCCAGACGGTTTTTTTGATGATATGCGAGATGATGAATCCGCCCGTGTGCAAATCCGTCAGGCTTTTGAGGGGATAATTATCGCACACGATTTTAATGGTGAAAGCATTGTAAACGTTGATCCAGAACGATAAAAAGTCTTCGGAGCGAATTTGATACGGATCGGTCTGGCGCAGCGATTCGATGTAATTCTCAAAACGCGGGTCGGCTTTGATGGCCTGGTAATCCACCACGCCCGCTTTCACGTGATCCTGCAGCACCTCGGTGAAAAGACGGTGATCCGGCTGAATCGGCCCATCGGCCTGGCTTAGTTTTTTGGCTATTTCTGAATCACCACCGGCAAATACCATCTGAACCAAAAGGAGCGCTGCCACAGAAACAGGGGGTTTTATTTTAAATAGATATTTCATAAAAGATTAATCTAATTTAGTTCGTCATTCTTATTCATTTCAATTTGAATTGAGCGATTTATTATCGGTGTTCAAGCTTTAGCTTGCTGGGGTGAGTGAAAAGGACACGCTAAAGCGTGAACACCCAATCTCAACCCATTTGCAAAATAGGCGAGTCAAATTGTTCAAATCACCTTGAATTCATCCATCCTGCCATTTCGGAATGCGTTCCTGAATTTTACCGAATCCAAGTTGCTCGAATAACGGCCGAATCAAGAAGGGGTTGGCGCCCTGATAGTACATGGCATCCAGGTTCACCGAAACCGGCACATCAGACGCGATTGTGGCCAACTGTTTGGAAAGCTGCGCCATATCTTTGCCAGCTGTGAGTTTGGCCTGCACCGATTTCGCACCCCGCATGGGCAGATTTGCTACTGCCTCGAGTTCGGCAAAGATGCCTTCCAGGCAGTCAAACTCCCGCAACAGCGCGGTGGCGGTTTTGTGACCAATGCCGGCAACACCGGGAATATTATCCACTGAATCGCCCATCAAGGCCAGAAGATCGATGATTTGCTGCGGGCGCACACCGAAGTGATTTTTCACCAGCGCCGGGTCGTACATTTTATCTTTGGCAAAATCCCAGAACCATACGCGCTCGTTCACAAGCTGCGCCAGATCTTTGTCGTTGGAAAGCACCACCACCTGATTTTTCGCGTTCCCGAATTGTTTCACCAGAGTACCGATAATGTCATCCGCTTCGTACCGATCATCGATGAAGGCCGGCATGCCCATGGCTTGCGTCACCTCGAAGCAATGTTCAAACTGCGCTTTTAAATCATCCGGCGGTGCATCGCGCTGGGCTTTGTATTCGGGGTAAATCTCGTTTCGAAACGACGTGGTCAAGCTGCCGTCAAAAGCCACCGCGATGTGGGTGGGCTCGGCTTTGTTCAGCAGTTGGATGAGAAAATTGGTGTAACCGAAAATGGCATTTACTACCATTCCGTCCGGCGCCTGCATGGAAGTCGGGATGGAATAATATGCACGAAATATGTACGGACTGGCGTCGATGAGATGTATTTTAGGCATAATTTTTTAATTCAACTCTAATCCGAATTCATCTACAAACTTTTGACAAAATCCAAAACCGCCTGCGGATGCTCCGTCACTTTCACTTTCGGATAAATCTTGCGGATGATACCTTCGCTGTCGATGACGTAAGTCGTACGTACTACGCCCAGGTATTTTCTGCCGTACATGCTTTTCTCTTGCCAGACACCGTAAAGTTGCACCACCTCTTTATCCACATCGCTGAGGAGCGGAAACGGCAAATCGTATTTGCTGATGAAATTCCGGTGCGATTTCACACTGTCCGGACTGACCCCTAAAATGACGGCGTTCACGCGTTCAAATTCAGCTCGCAAATCGCGAAAGCCGCACGCCTCTTTGGTGCAGCCGCTGGTGTTGTCTTTGGGATAAAAGTATAGAACAACGTTTCTACCTCGAAAATCCGATAGACTCACTTCTTCGTTTTCGTGATTTTTTACGGTAAATTCCGGTGCGCGCTGTCCCTCCTGCAGCATGTTTTCCTCCTATCTAAATTCAATTTAGAGTTCTGCAAAATGAAATTACAGAGGGGTGTTCAAGCTTCAACCTGCTGCAACCTAAAGGTTGAACACCCTATTTTGTGTCATTTCGAAGCGTTAGCGAGAAATATGACTGTGTGCAAAACCAATATTTCTCCCTTCGGTCGAAATGACAAATTGAGCAGATTTACATAAGTCCAATTTCAATTTAAAATCGCTTAATTCCAAATTGAATCAGGACACCACCGGATCTGCTTTTTCTGGATCCACCCCCAACTCATCGATGGCTTTTTTCACAACCTCGCCGCTAATTTGCCCGCTTTTTTGTAACTGATACAAAACCGCAATCACGATGGATTCCGCATCCACTTCAAAAAAACGGCGCAAGGCTTCGCGGGTGTCGCTTCTGCCGTAGCCGTCGGTGCCCAGCGAAAACAGCCCGCCAGGCACCCATCGATTCACCTGATCCGGCACCAGCTTCATATAATCCGAGGCGGCCACAAACGGCCCCTCTTCTTTTTCCAGCAAGGTGGTAAGGTAGGGTTTGCGCGGCGTTTCATCGGGGTGCAGCATATTCCACCTTTCAACCGCCAGAGCGTCCCGGCGCAGCTCTTTGTAACTGGTGGCGCTCCAGACATCGGCGGACACCCGGTACTTTTCAGCGAGCATTTTCTGAGCACGCAGCGCTTCTCTCAAAATAGAGCCGCTGCCAAAAATGTGCGCTTTGGGCATGACCTTTCCGCCTTTTGCTTTTTGTGGCGCTTTTGAAAATTTGTACAGACCTTTCAGGATGCCTGGTTCCACGCCTTTGGGCATGGCGGCCATGGGGTAGTTTTCATTTCCCAGGGTGATGTAATAAAAGATATCTTCCCGATCATGGTACATGCGTTTTAACCCATCTTGAATGATCACCGCAATTTCATAAGCGAAAGTCGGATCGTAAGTGATCAAGTTCGGCACGGTGCTGGCCAGAACATGACTGTGCCCGTCTTCGTGCTGCAAGCCTTCCCCGTTCAAAGTAGTGCGCCCGGAGGTCGCCCCCAACAAAAAACCGCGCCCGCGCAGATCGCCAAACGCCCAGATCAAATCGCCCACACGCTGAAAACCAAACATGGAATAGAAAATGAAAAACGGAATCATGTCCACGCCATGGGAAGCATAAGAAGTTCCGGCCGCGGTGAACGAGGCCATGGAGCCAGCCTCGGTGATGCCCTCTTCTAAAATCTGTCCGTCTTTGGCTTCGCGATAATAGAGAAAGGTGTTCGCGTCCACGGGTTCGTACACCTGACCCACGTGCGAATAGATGCCGCACTGCCGGAACAGCGACTCCATGCCGAATGTCCGCGCTTCGTCCGGCACAATCGGTACGATCTGCTTGCCTATTTTCGGGTGCTTGAGTAGCAGCGACAACATGCGCACGAAAGCCATGGTGGTGGAAACTTCCCGTTCAGAGCCTATTATAAATTCATCAAACATTTCCTTGCCGACAAGCTGCATGGGAACAGAATAAACCTTGCGTGCGGGCACAAATCCTCCCAGCGCTTGCCTGCGCTCCAACAGATACTGCATTTCCTCGCTATCCTTTGGCGGTTTGTAAAACGGGGCATCGTTGATTTTCGAATCCGGGATGGGGATATCAAATCGATCCCGAAAATGCCTCAGCTCCTGGTCGTTCAGTTTCTTTTGCTGGTGGGTGATATTTTTACCTTCACCGGCTTCCCCGAGACCGTACCCTTTGACGGTTTTCGCTAAAATCACCGTGGGGCTGCCCTCGTTTTCAACGGCGGCTTTGTAAGCCGCGTACACTTTTTCCGGGTCGTGACCGCCGCGTCGGAGTTTTCGAATCTGATCGTCGCTGAGATGCTGCACCAATTTCAGCAGCTCAGGATATTTGCCAAAAAAATCCTTGCGGATGAAATCGCCGGATTCCACCGTGTATTTTTGATACTGTCCGTCCACAACTTCGTTCATGCGCTTCACCAGCAGGCCGGCGTCATCCTGCGCCAGCAGCGGATCCCAGTCGTCGCCCCAGATGACTTTGATGACGTTCCAGCCGGCGCCGCGAAAGCCGGTTTCCAATTCCTGAATGATCTTGCCGTTACCGCGCACCGGTCCATCCAACCGCTGCAGGTTGCAGTTGATGACGAAAATGAGATTGTCTAATTTTTCACGCGCCGCAAGCGCGATGGCGCCCAGCGCTTCCGGCTCATCGGTTTCGCCGTCGCCCAGAAACGCCCAAACATGGCTGTCCTCGGTATTTTTGAGTCCGCGATCCTGTAAATAGCGGTTGAAGCGCGCCTGGTAAATGGCAGTGATGGGCGACAGACCCATGGATACCGTTGGGAACTGCCAGAAGTCCGGCATAAGCCACGGATGCGGATAAGAGGACAAGCCCCCGCCTTTGGCCAACTCCCGACGAAAATTTTTCATCTGGGTTAAATTAATGCGGCCTTCCAGAAACGCCCGGGCATAAATACCGGGCGAGGCATGTCCTTGAAAAAAAATGTGATCGCCATTAAAATGCTCATCGCGGGCACGAAAGAAATGGTTGAATCCCACCTCGTAGAGGGTGGCCGCCGAAGCATAGGTGGAGATGTGACCGCCCAAACCGTCAAATTTCTTGTTGGCGCGCACCACCAGCGCCATGGCGTTCCAGCGAATGATGCTCTTGAGCCGACGGGCAATTTTACGGTCGCCCGGATACGGCGGCTGCTTTTCTACAGGAATGGTATTGATGTAGGGAGTGTTCGCGGTAAAAGGCAGGCGGACCCCTCGTAACTGCCCTTTTTCAATCAATTTTTTTAAAAGAAATTTGGTGCGTTCATGGCCTTTAAATCGAATGACCTCTTCGAGAGCCTCCAACCATTCTTGGGTCTCGTCAACATCCGCATCCCCATTAAAATTCACTTTGGTTTGAAATTGCGTCACAATTTCAGTGGACATTTTTAATTCCTCCATCATATATATAAAAATGACGACACGAATTACTCAAAACAATCGCACACAACCGAATATTCCAGTTCCTTCCGAGAGGAAGTCCGTACGGTGCGCGATTTTGACCGGTCGTCAGTGATCATGAAATTATTTATTGCAGACCTGGAAAACTCAAAAGAATGAAAACGAACTGAGTTGAGCGATACATGCTTGCATGAATTCCCAATTTTAACGGGGGTTGAAAATGTTGGATGTCTCACCCATCACGCCAGCAAGCTAAAGCTTGGACATCAGCCGTCCACGACGATCAATTACCGTGTTTAACCATTTCTTCTTCTGAGATGACTTAAAAAATCAACCCGGTCGCAGATTTTTGAATAACGAAATAAAACACTTTTTTCAATAAATGTCAACGACTAATATTTTTGGTTTTTAGTCGGGGTTTCGGCTTGTCATAGCGTTGGTGTTTCTTCAGAAAAGACTCAAACTTTTTCACCAGCGGCTTTAGTTTGTTGACGTTGTGTTCGTTGGAAGCGTTTTCTATGAGCTGACCGAGCTGCGTAACTTCATCAAATCCGTAACTGCTGCCACTGCCTTTCATGCTATGTCCAATGATGTTGATCTGCTCAAAATCTCGTTTTTTCAGGCAGGTTTTGAACAGGGCGAGCCGCTCATTCAAATTTTCTAAATAAACGTCTTTTAGCTGCGCCATTTCTTCCTGAATTTCAGCTTCAATTAATTCTGGCCGATCCGCAGGATGAGAAACCGCAACGTGCATCTTTTGTAAATGGAATTCAACCCGCTCGATAAGCTGCCGTTTGTTGATGGGTTTGGTGATGTAATCATCGCAGCCTGCGGCCCGGCATTTTTCAGCGTCGCCGGCCATGGCGTATGCCGTCAACGCAATAATGGGAATGGCGTCATATTTTGCGTTGCTGCGAATTCTTTTGGTAGTCGCAAAGCCATCTAACTTCGGCATCTGCATATCCATCAGCACCAAATCGAAGCGTTCAACCGACATGGCTTTGAGTACCTGTTCGCCATTTTCCACCACGGTTATTTTGTAACCCAGGCGTGTAAAGATTTTCTTGAGCAATCGCCAGTTCATTTCATTATCTTCTGCCAGCAATATGTGCGGGGTGGATGAATAATCGGTTTTCACGTGAACGATGGTAGGCTGTTTCTTATGTTTTGAGCTTTTGCATTCCGTCAGGCTATCCTTTGCAACTGGCTGTTTTTGAGAAAGGAGATTCGCATATTCATTTTTTGAAACCACTTTCAAAGGCAAACAAATTGAAAATGTGGAACCTTTGCCGGGTTGGCTTTTTAAATGAATGCTCCCGCCCATCATCTGCACCATTTTTTTGGTGATGGTCAGTCCCAGTCCCGTGCCTTCATACTTGCGCGTGGTGGAGGCGTCCACCTGACTGAACGAATTGAAGATGTGTTCGTGCATATCTTGCGGAATACCGATGCCGCTATCCTGCACGGAAATGCGCAAAGGGAATTTTTTTGAATTCTGATAGGCCCCTGTTCCTTCTTCGACGATAATGGCTATGGCGCCGTGCTCGGTAAATTTCACGGCATTGGAAAGCAAATTCAACAAAACCTGACCAATGCGGGTGGGATCGCCCAAAAACTGTGCGGGAATTTTGTTAGAAATTTGAACGATCAGCTCCACATCTTTGTTGCTTAGCCGTGGCTGCACTACCTGAATATTTTCTTTGATGATATCGGAAATGGCAAACGGGATTTCTTCGAATACGATGCCATGTGATTCGATCTTTGACAGATCCAGAATTTCGTTTATGAGATGCAGCAAATATTTGCCAGAGGCGTGAATCACTCTGGTGAATTCCATCTGTTCCTCGGTGAGATCTTCTTCCAGCAGCATTTCGGCATACCCCAAAATACCGTTGAGAGGTGTGCGAATTTCGTGGCTCATGTTGGCAAGAAATTCGCTCTTGGCGCGATTGGCGGCTTCCGAGGCCTCTTTGGCTTTCTGCAACGCCTGCTCAGTTTGTTTGCGCGCCGTGATATTTCGAATCACGCCGTCGTAGTACAACATGTTGCCCTTGTCATCGCGAATAATTTGCCCGTTGTCTTCCACCCAGACTTCTTGGCCATCTCGCCGTTTCAAACGAAAAATGGCCGCTTCTTGCCGGCCATCCCCAGCGCACGCTTTGAAAAAATCCTGCGGATTCTGATCCAAACAATAAAATTCCTGTGGAAATTTCAGCATCATGACTTCCTGCTTTGATCGCAATCCCAGCATTTCCACAAACGCCTGATTGACGGTGACGATTTTTCCTTCGGGGGTGCTGCGATAAATCCCGTCCGGGATTTGCTCCACCAAATTGCGATATCGTTCCTCGGATCGGCGAATGGCTTCCTCCATCTGCATGCGGTCGCGAACATCCCGGATATTGATCTGAATCGCTGCGGTATTTCCAAATGAGACCATGGTAGCAGTTAAATCTGCATGCAGGATGACGCCATCGCTTCGCAAAAATTTCTGCTCTACGAATACGGAATCATGGATGCGAATTTCTTTCAATAAAATATGAAAATCTTTTTTGAAGTTGTCCGGAAATAAAACCCAGAACGGTTTGCCAAGTAAATCCTTTTCCTGGAAGCCAAATAATCTCAGGGCAATTTTGTTGAGTAAAAGGATCTCGTGCGTCAGGGCATCCACTAAAAAGATCGCATCGAGAGATTCACGAAACAAGGTGGCAAATCGCTTCTCGCTTGCCTGCAGCTCCTGCAGCGTGAGCAGCCGTTCGATGGCCATGCCAATATAGCCGGAAACAAATCGCAGATACTGCAAATGCTCCTGTGAATAGTTCACGCCTTCCGAAAAGCTTTGCAGAGTCATCACCCCGATTACCCCACGCGAGGTTTTTAAAGGAATGCCTAACCAGCTTATAAACGGTTTTTTCACTTTGGCGACAGCGCCATTTTTTATGAATTTTTGATATTCGGCTTCATCCACCAGCATTGGCTTACCCGCTTTACGCACGAGCTCAAATAAACTCTGGTCGATTTTCTTTTGTGAATATTTGACATACTCGAAGTTCCCGGAGAAATACGGAAAAGTATATTTTTTTTGAGCGGGATCGTACAATGCAATGGCAAAATTTTCGGTGTCAACCAGGCTTGAAATTTCTTTGCGCACAATTTTTAGTAAATCAACAATACGGTTGGAAAGATTGCTGGCTTCGGAAATATTCAGCAAGATGCTTTGAAGCAACCGCGATCTTTCCTGAACCGTGATATCGATCAAATTCACCTGCAAAGCCGGTTGATTCTGATGCATGATCTGAATGCCGTGCATTTCGTGTACCAAAACTTCGCCATTTTTGTGCAGCCACTCAATTTTAAAGGGCCGGGGAGAACGCTTGTTCTCCCCCCATGTTTGCAGGCGTTTTTCGATTTTAACTTTTTGTGAGGGATTTACGAATTCACTTACCAGACAATTCAAGAGTTCCTTTTTTGTGAACCCCAGAATTTTACAGGTTTTGGAATTACAGTACACAAAACGTTGATCTTGAATTATAGCCACCGCAATGGGTGCAGATTCCACCAGCGTGCGGTATTTTTCTTCCGATTCCGCTAAAGCCCGCGTTCTCAGCTTGATCTGGCTTTCCAGGCGCGAATTGGCCTTTTTCAACGCGGCGGTCAGATTGCGGTTTTCCAGCAGCAGGCGGTGCTGTTCAAGAGCCTGTTTCAGCACCGTTCTCAAATCTTTCACATTGAACGGCTTGTTTAAATATCGCCAAACGTAGCCAGAATTGACGGCATCGATAGCCGACACCAGATCGGTGTAGCCGGTAAACAATATTTTGATGGACTCCGGCGAAATGGATTGCGCCCGGCGTAAAAAAGACAGGCCGTTCATTTTCGGCATTCTTTGATCTGATAAAATAATTTGAATATTGTGCCTTTTTAAAATGCCGATGGCATCTATTCCATTGCGTGCAGCGTAAATTTCAAATTCAGATTCTAAAGATTTGGTAAGCGTTTGTAATATCCCGGGCTCGTCATCTACTATCAACAAATTTTTACTTTGCATTCAGCATCCATCTTAAAGTTATTAAAATTATTCAAAAACGTTGAATTGCTATTTAGTGACTGAACGAAAACGATTCTATCTTCCAGAAGGCCTCCTGGTCGAAGGTTGATTCCTGCCTGGCTCGGCGGGGCCTGTCCTGAGCCTTGTCGAAGGACGCCTTCGCGAAAAGGTTTTTAATTTGCGCATTTCTCGAGTTTTCGGTCAGACACTCTGTAAGTATCGGCTTAATTTAAATAAACATTTAACTCAGAATGTAATAGCTGAAAACTTCCTTTTCGGCCTGAGCAAACAAACCAATTTCTAAACAGCTTTGCCACAAAGGGTGCTACAATTTTTTAATTGCAATGAAGTCTTCAAGCCGTTTATTTGGGGATGTTATTTAAAGATAGGGTTGTATGATGAAGGAGGTCAAATGACCCGCAGGGAACCAGCAGAAATTCGTGAGTGACCAATAAGCAAAAAAAGCCCTCAACGTTGTTGGGTTGAGGGCTCGGTTGTGAGTAAATCAGTTTGCTCTAATTGCCATACACGCAATCAAAAGGGTTCATTTTTTGGAGGTTTCTTTTTCTTTTCTTTGGATTCACTTTCTTTGCTTTCTGACTTTTTTTCCTGGCGTTCCAAAATTCTTCGCAATCTTTCTAATTCCTGTTCTGCTTTCTTTCTTTCTTCTCTAATTCTTTCCAGCTCTTCTTCGGCGGCCTCGGTTTCTTTTTTGTCCTTCAATATTTGTTCGAAGAGATCCCGGCGAGATTTGGCCTTTTGCATCAACAATTCCCGGTCTTTCACCCGATATCCTTCGGAAGCCAGGAGGGTAAAGCTGGCCCCGAAATTTAAGCGCCAGGAAGGATAATTGGGTTGGGAGCCGGGGAAAAGCTGGCTCACGCCGCCACGAGCTGGCAGGTACAAGGTTTCGTCATTTGAATCGAGCAGGCGCACATCAAAACCAAAATTCAGTGTCATCCAATCCGTAGCATGGTAAAAAATTCCTGGCGAAAAAAACAAATAATTTTCTCGGCTATAAGCCGCTGGCGGGGGTTTTTGTGTGAAACCGTTGCCATAAATTTCAGCTGAAAACTCCAGATTGTTTTTGGGGATTGTCACACCAACGCCATAAAATATCTCCTGCGACATCACCGTCGGCTCCGTGGCCGGACCTCCGCCTTTGATCAGCTCTGCGCCCACGTCATTGTGGAACCAGTAGCCCACATTCAAATTCACGTTGATGGCGTCGTCCGGGTAGTAGGCGTCGCCGGCATAAGTCAACAATCCCGTAAAGCCGAACCCTACTTTGTTAGTGGCATACGGTTCAAACGGCACGTTGTGAATAAATCCCGTTGGGAATCGGGCGCCCACTACCACACCGTAAGCCATGGGACTACCCTGTGCAGCCAACGATCCGATTTTTAAAGCCACAAACAAATCGCCCGGGGCGTTGATTTCGCTGCCCTCGAAATTCGTGTCCTGATATAAAAGCGTGGTAGCGGAAAACTCAAGGTGATTGTTGATTCCATAGTTCACGTTTATTCGACTCGACACATCTTTAACAGTGGTGGAGCTTTGTCCCGGAAAAGTGGCCGATTTACCAAAAAATCTCGAATGTCCCCGAATGGTGAGATAACCGGGGCTCAAAGTCCAAGCAGAACGGACATAAAAATTCCCTTTGCTGCCATTAAAATTCAACTGGGCAAATATCGCATCTGGAAGGATTAATCCGACCATCAATGACATCAAAATACTATTACGCATTCTTTTCATAGTAAGAATCTCCACGGGTGTAACAATTTCCATTAATTACCAAAAACTATTTATATCGAATCAATTGTAATTTCCAAAGCAACGTGCAAAGCAATCAATTATGTCCCGAAGTACAATGGGCACTACTACTTCATAAAATTGTTTTTGCCGTTAACGCCACCGCTGGTAAACCCACAATTCAAAAAAATCGCAATGCGGAACGACCATTCAGAAATGACCTATTTGATCTGGTTAAACGTAAAAATTATTCATCTCCATTTTCCCTGTTCAATTATCACCATTAGGTATTTGCTTGTCGTTCCGTTTTCAACAGCATTTTGCGCTTGGCGACCAGTGAATTTGCTTTGTACAACGATTCAAAGGTACCGGCGTCGGTCCACCAGCCGTCCATAATCTCGAAGGTCATGCGGTTTCTTTCGATATAGCGGTTGTTGACGTCGGTAATTTCTAATTCGCCGCGGTCCGAGGGCTTCAAAGAGTTGATAAAATCAAACACTTCGGAATCGTACATATAAACGCCGGTGACGATCAAATCCGATTTCGGTTCTTTAGGTTTTTCAACGATTCGAATGACCTTATCGCCGTCGAGCTCCGCCACTCCAAATCGTTGTGGGTCTTCCACCTTTTTCAGCAGAATTTTAGCGCCGTCTTGCTGCTTTTCAAAATTATCCACAGACGTGTGGATGCTTTTTTCTATAATATTATCGCCTAAAATCACCACAACTGAATCCCCATCCACAAAATATTCTGACAATTTTAACGCCTCAGCGATTCCGCCTTCCCCTTCCTGATACGCATAATTGAGATGCTTCAAACCAAATTCCTTACCATTACCCAACAGTCGCAAAAAATCCCCCGCGTTATTGCCACCGGTCACGATCAATATTTCCTCGATACCGGCTTTCACCAAGGTTTCGAGAGGATAGTAGATCATGGGTCGATCGTAGATTGGCAGAAGATGCTTGTTGGTGATTTTTGTCAGTGGATAAAGACGCGTGCCTAAGCCGCCGGCCAGGATGACACCTTTCATTGTTTGATTCCTAACTTGTTAATTTGACTTTGATTTGTGAATTTGTTTTGCATAATTTCTTATATACCGCGCACCGCAGTTTACAAACTATTCAACACGACTTTTCTTCTGTAATTTGTAAATGAAAAATGCATCCACAAATAGGCGACACCAGCATCGGTCGGATAGCGCCGTCACAAATACTTCCTGATGCCATCTCAAGTAAAATGGCTGGCATTTTCATCGGGTCCCAGCATATTTAAATCCTACTTTTACATATTACCCACCATGATCAATTATGCAGTAAATAAATCCACGAAAAAAATATTTGCGGCCCGGAAATAGACACTTTTTCTTCGGTAATCACACCGGGGGTGTCTTCCACCAATTGAATATACGAACCCAACAAATAGCGAAATTCAACTCCGAACGACAATCCTTTCGCGATTTGTTTTTCTGCTCCCAAAATAAAATGTGCGGAATTATCCAATCCGGCTTTGGTTTCCAGAAAGTATGGAAAATTTCTTGGCGCGCGGAGATAGGTTTTTCGAATCACAATACTCGAAGCGCCGGCTCCGGCATAAGCTGTGATGCCTTTGTAATCGACAAAAGGCAGATCCACCAGCAGGGTGGCGGTTATCGGGATCAAATTCAGCGTCACCTCTTCGGTGCCGATGTCGATGCCAATGCGGGTATTTTGCTGTTTCACGCTTTCCCGCCAGTACCCAAGCTCAATCCGCGCTCTCAGCGGCGGTATGAGCGTGGCTACCAGATTCACCTGTCCGATGAACGAACCATTAAAACTCGAGCTCCAGTTGGCGATATCCGACTTGGTGTTCCAGTAATTCAAAGAAGGACGATACCAGCCAAAATTCACCCCCACAGACTGCACTCCAACGCCGGCAAACAATGGCGACAGGCTGCAAACAATTAATATTGACGTCAAAAATATGACAGACAGTTTGTTCATTTTACGCATGAGTGCCTCCAATAAAAATTCTCATTGTTTAGTACTTCTGCGACCGACATTTTTCAGGTAATTTTTATTAAACAAGTTTCACCTAATCAAAGCTGATTTCGAATTCAAAAGCGAAGCCCATTTCGCAGGCCATGTTGAAACGGGCGCTCCACACTCGTTTTATCATTCGGTTGTTCGTGAAAATTCTTCAAGTCTTGTGAAAAATGATAGCCCATAAAATATCAAAATATATTGTTTAAATATGACAAATTAAAAAAAACCGTGACTTATATTTCGAAAATAAAACTCAGATTTCCGGAAAACGTCTTCCACTCTAACAGCGCCGCCAGAATTTCAACATGTTCGAATAAACTGACACGCAACCCACTATTAAATTTTTCGCTATCGTGTTCAAAAACCGCCGACAATCGCTTGTGAACGGGCACTTCCACGCTGCCAAAAAATCCAACCCATTGATGCGGAACCGGAAAATAACGATCGCCAGCGGTGTCGCCGTAATGTTTGTTGATCCAGTCAACACCGTAACCCAAATTCAATATAACTGGATCGGGCAAACCGATTTTTACATTTTTGGTCATGACCACAAACAGCGCGTTATAAAATGAAAAACTGTAAAAATCGTAAGCGCCGAGGGCCACCGCTGGCAAGTACTCTTTTTCCGGCAAAAGGTAAAACTGTGCAAACACCGCCGCGTCTTTGTACACATTTGAGCCGTCGTTTCCCGGCTTGCCAGGCGCAGACGTAATGAGCAGCGTGATCTCAAATCTGGGCAAAAAAACCAAACTCGTGTAAAACAAGTAATTTTCCTTTGTTTGCGGTCCCTCGATAAAGGCAAATGGTGCATTGATTTTGCCAATTCCGAATCGCATTTGCCGATCCACGGGCAACTCCGCTGAAGGGGTCAACAGCGCCCCGCCCGGGCCAATGAGCATCCCGCCTGCGAAAACATCGCACGTTCCCGCGGGGAAGGTCATTAACCAGGCAATAAAAATGCAGACGGTTTTTGCGTATTTGAACATGCTTTGCACAGCTATTTTGAGTCAGTGATCGAGCGGTTTTTTTGCTTACTTTCAGAAAATAAGCTAACCACCAAAGGTCTCATGGCAGCTACTGATCTGAGCTCTGCGCCAGTCGTCCAGGTTTTTTACCAGCGTATTATAAGCGTCATCGTAAGCTTCTTCGGTACTCGTGCGCAGTTTTTTACAAGCAGCTAAGTCAGCCAAAATGCTGATATTCAAGGTGGCTTTTAACAGATCGCAAATGGTTTGCGGTGCAAAGGAACAAAACGCATCCACGGCACTGATCAGTGAGCCGAGACGTTCATTCTGACCGTCTTTACATTCCGTTTCTTTTTGTACGGCCGCGGCTTTACCGTCTTCGCGGTCTTGCTGGGCTATGGCAAGCTGTGCCTGGTAAGTTGAATCCACTAATTCGACACAATCTTCGAACGGTCCAAATGCCGTGCTCAGTAGATAGTCTAACTGTTTCCAGATAACCTTTGAGCTGCCCGTCGTATCCGTAGTGGAAGATTCTGTCACCTGGGGTAGGAAATTCCAGCCGGCTAACTTATCCAGGATATCGGATAATCTTTGCGGCAGATGGCCGGTGGTTTCCAATTCCGCTGCGATGTTGTTGAGCTCAGTGGAATCGATGGACGCCAGGTAATTCACGTCAGCCTGACCAACCAGCACATTAAACGTGTCCAGCGCCGATTGCACTTCGGGAGTCACCTGCTGCGAATTAACAGCCTGTTGGATGATATTTGTATATTCATTGACCGGGGCATAGTCCACACTGCCTTCTACCACGCCCGGAGCCTCCGGCGGATTTTCGATGTCAATTTCCGGCGGCGTGTTGGGTCCCACCTTCTTGGAGCCACAATTGAACATCCACGGAATGATGAGAACCATCAGTAACACAAAAACAAAATTGAGTCCAAGTTTTTTAATTGTCATATTCATTTTTGCTCTCCATTTATTTTTAAATTAATGACACATGAAAACACTTATTCATTTCTTATGGATTAATTAAATTATTTTTGATGTAGGTCGGAAACAGATTTCGGTAAAAAATCTCAACGGAATTTTCGGACTTCACCAGCCGCCCCACGGTATCGGTGTGTGGTTGCAAGCCCCAGTAAAAGTTCTTCTGTGTTTGGATAGAAAAATTCTTAGTCACGTTTTTGTGAAAGAAAGGTAAAGGCAGTTTGAAAAACAGACCGGCCAGAAATCGCGACGGTTTGGAGGCGTCTTCCCACAAACCATAGAAACCCAGATCAACTTCACCGAACGAACGAGACAGGGAAATCTTCCAGGACCTATCGCCGATCAAAAACCGGCCCCAGCCTAAATTTACCAATAAATCAATTCGGGAGAAACGGTAGCTCAAATTCGCAAAATAGGATAACTGGCTGGGCTCCGAATAGTACCAGACATTGCGATGAAAGTAGAGATAGCCCGTATAATTGGCTTTCAAAGTGACATAAAATCGCCCGTTCATCCAGAATTTGACACCTTCTAGAGCCAGCCCGTATCGGCTGCGGTCAAAATAGCCCAGACTAGCCGACAACCAGTAATTGTGTGGAAATCTTCGCGTGTGGTTTAAAATCACGCGTCCCGGCCGCACTTCTTTATTTTTTTCATCAAATTGATACATGACTGGTAGTAAGGCCTCTACCATGAATTGGCTGCCTCTGGCAAACACGAACGTCAGCTCCGGCACAAAATCCACGCTCCAGCGCGCTACCCCCTGCTGCGAATGAAAAAGTCCACGAACCCGCGTTTTTAAGTTCAGCTCCAGGATACTATTGGTTTGGCGATTCCGAACTGAACGCATTTTTTCCTGCAGCCAATCGACGTTCATACTTACCCGGATAGCCGCGTTGATTTCCACTTTCGAAATCTCGCCTTTTACATACGACAAATATGTTTGGATGGGAATGGCCACCGCCACCAGGGGAATTTGGCGATTCTGTGGAACGAGGATCAAAGTCCGTTGATCCGTTATTGCAGAAATTATCAAGTCCGTGACTCTACGCAGAGTCGCCACTTCATTGCGAAATTTTCTGTTCTCGTACGAAACGATGGCCATGCCCTTTTCGATGATCACTGAGACATTTTTAAATCCGTGTTCAGTAAGTATTTTCGTGATCTGCCAGGCTTTTTGGAAATCGGTGGTCATGAAATTCTGTGCGGACACATGCCGATGCAGCAAGTGCAAAAACAGCATACAGTACAGGGTCTGATAGATTCTGTACTTTGTCGTGAAATTGTGGAACGTAATTTTGTGCAACGAATATTAACCCAAAAACTAAAAGCAAATGAACGTCTGCTGCTACTAAATAGTTAATTGTTATTTTCGAACGATTTAATATAAATGTTGAAATAAAATATATTATTTGTTTTTAATATTTCTGATGACCCGCGCAGAATATTAAAAAGACATGTCTCATTTACAAAAAGGAGCTATCCGAAAGTCCGTTTTCGATGCCTGAGTGGAGTTTCGAGTCGTATCAGTTTGATATGGCAAGCTGTGCTCCCTGAATCACCCCCGCACTCAGCGTGAAGAATTTCCTGTACTTGCGAATTCTGGAAAGCCCAACCGATGTATATTAATTTTAAATTGAAGTTCTTGTGTCTTCTGGGTATTTTTTTACATACCTCACATATGTCGTATATTCCCTTTGGAACTTTACCCTTTTTCGATATTTTTAAAAAAAATAACTCTAAAGTATTTATGCCTAAATTGTGCGATTCCCGACCGAGAAGGCACCGTGTGATGTGGTGAGGGAAAAAACACGCTGACGAGACTGTGTGAAAAGTCGAAATGTAAACTAAAAACCCACTTCACCTTTAATGCATTCTGGAAGAACCTTTTTAATAAACAGCACCTTACGTCCAAATAAAAAAATTCCTGCAGAATGTCAGACGAGTAGTTTGCGCGTTTTCACACAGATTCTGAAGCGTGAACACCCACGATTCCGAACACGTGAACCCTTTGATAAGACCATTTCGCTCATTTTAAGTATTGGATAATATGTCCAAGAATGACCCTTGAAATCAAACAACCGGCCCACAGCAAATTAGCTGCTGGACTAAGCGCTTTTGCAAGAATTGCAGGCAGGATTGAAACAAGCGTCTTCACAAAACCCGCCTTTTCTGACTATCAAATTCTGAGCCCGGTGGCAGCAATATTTCCATTGATGGAAAAAGTTTTTCTGGTTTTTTATTAAACTGAAAATCATTTTATTTTGAAGTGAGGTTGAATGATTGGTGGGATGAAAGGTAAGGGGGAAAAGAAGGCTTCCTCTGCAGCGAAGAAGCCTACTTTGACTTTGGCGCCTAATTTTTACTTTTATCTTTTAACCCAATGGCCCGGTACGAAATAGTAACCACGTGGTGTTTTAACCCAATACGGCTGAACATAGGTGTATTTTGGACGCGCTTTCACAAAATGACCATCCACCCAAACGTAGCGGCCTTTTTGGTACTTCCAGTGGCCTTTTACCCAAACGGCGTTTTTGAGTGTCTTGATGGGTTTCACAACTCGAACGGTTTTTTTTGCGGGCGGGCCGATTCGAACGTAAATTCTTGCACCGGCTTCGCTGCGGCTCGGCAAAGCAAACGAAGTCAATATCCCCATCACGGCAAACAATTTCAAAAGTTTTTTCATGATCAGGCTCCTTATATTTTACTTAACATTAGGAATTCAATTTGGCATTTAGCTCCTAAATTGGCAACCCACATGCCAGGATGAAATTCTATTTTACAACTTACTGTAAATTAATTACTTAGAAAAAAGGAGGCCATTTTTCAGATAAATTAACCGTACCCTGATGTTCACTTCTGAACATTTTGGGACTTTTATTTTTGGTGTTCAGAAAATTAACTGCTTGACTTCAACGCCGGAAAAATCTATCTTTGAACAGCGTTCCCGGACACATTAAAACATGTACTAAATATGCGACAAATGGAAATCAATTTATCTTCAAATCAAATCACCAAAAATTTGAACTGTGCTCAGTTAGAAGCGGTGCAGCACGACACCGGTCCTTTGCTGATCGTTGCCGGCGCGGGAACCGGCAAAACCAAAGTCATCACTCACCGAATCGCCTACTTGATTACGGCAAAAAAAGCCGCACCGGAAAAAATTTTAGCGCTCACTTTCACCGACAAGGCGGCTGGCGAAATGGAGGAACGGCTAGACTTACTGGTGCCGTACGGTTTTTCCACCGTGTGGATTTCAACTTTTCATGCTTTTGGAGACCGCATCCTCAGGGAATTTGCTTTTGAATTGGGCTTGACAAACAATTTCCAGGTTTTATCTCAAGCCGAACAGATCATTTTTTTTAAAGAACGCCTGTTCGAATTTCCTTTGCAGCACTATCGCCCGCTCAGCAATCCCGACAGTTTTATTTCGGCGATTCTGCGGTTATTCAGTCGGGCAAAAGATGAAGACATCACACCTGAGGCCTATTTGGAATACGCCAAACAATTGCAAACACAAAGCGAACAGGATATGGAAAATAAAGAGCTGGCCGAGAATGCCCGACGTCAAATGGAGCTGGCGCAAACGTACGTGCAATATCAACAGAAACTGGCCGAACAGGGCAAAATGGATTTTGGCGACCAAATCAATTACGTGCTAAAATTACTGCGAGAACACCCCTACGCATTAAAGCAAATTCAAAATCGCTATGAACACATTCTTATCGATGAATTTCAGGACACCAATTATGCTCAGTTTCAGTTGGTGCGACTTTTGGCCGGCGGTCATCAAAACATCACAGTGGTGGCCGATGACGATCAATCTATCTACAAATTTCGCGGCGCCGCCATCAGCAACATTCTCACGTTTACCGAATATTACCCCAACGCCAAACAGGTGGTACTGACGCAAAATTATCGATCGTCGCAGGAAATTCTGGACGCATCTTACAAATTGATCCAGCATAACAATCCCGATCGGCTGGAAGTGAAAAATCAAATCAACAAAAAGCTGACAGCCCATTTTTCCGGCGGGAAGTCGGTGGAACATTTGCATTTTGATACCCTCACCAGCGAAACCGAAGGCGTGGCGAATATCATTCAGAAAAAAGTCAAAGCAGGTGAATACCGTTTCAAAGATTTTGCCATCTTGGTGCGCGCGAACAACCATGCTGAGCCGTTTTTGCGCTGCTTGAAATACGAGGGGCTTCCCTTTCGGTTTACGGGTAATCGCGGTTTGTACCAAAGAGAAGAAGTGCGGCTGTTGATCTCATTTTTAAGGGCAGTTAACGATTTCAGAGATTATATCAGCTTATACCATCTGGCCGTTTCCGATATCTATCAATTTCCCATGTCGGATATTACCCAGTGTCTGAACGTCGCAAATCGCAGCAAAAGGACTCTGCACTACATTCTAAAAAATGTTGATCAATACCAAGAACTGCAGGAAATCAGCCCGGAAAGTTTAGCGACGTTGCAGAAGCTTTTGAGCGACCTCGAAAAATACCTGGATTTATCGCGCAGCGAACCGCCCTATGTGGTGCTGTATCGTTTCCTGAAAGATAGCGGATATTTAGACCAGCTCACTGCAGTTGACTCCATCGAGTCCGACTTAAAAATTCAAAATATAGCGAAGTTTTTCACGCTGATCAGAAGATATTCCGAGATCGCGAGCAAAGACCGCATTCATGAACTGATAAAATATCTCGACATCCTCATCGAGGCAGGCGACGACCCGGCGCAAGCCGAAGCCGACAGTGATGAGGATGCGGTCAACATACTCACCTATCATAAAGCCAAAGGTCTGGAGTTTCCGGTGGTCTTCATGGTCAGTTTGGTGGCACAAAGGTTTCCGAGCCGGCATCGAAAAGATACCCTGGAATTGCCGGATGAATTGATCAAAGATGTTTTACCCACAGGCGATTTTCACTTGCAAGAGGAAAGAAGATTGTTTTATGTGGGCATGACCCGGGCGCAAAAAGAACTCTACTTAACCAGCGCCCGCGACTATGGCGGCGCCCGACCACGCAAAATCAGTCAGTTTATTCTGGAAGCCCTCGAAAAACCGCAAGCCGACGACCAATTGATAAAAAGTTCGCCTCTGGAAACCATCGAACGTAATGGGCCCAAAATCACGGAATCGCCCAAGGAGCCTGGCCAGATGTCGGACAACGAAATCCTCAATTTGAGTTATTATCAAATCGACGATTACGACACCTGCCCGCTGAAATACAAATACGTTCATATTTTGAAGGTGCCCATTTTACCGCACCATTCGGTGGTTTACGGCCGCGCCATTCACGAAGCCATAAAAGAATACCACCGCCGCAAAATGAGCGGCCGCGACATGAGCTGCGAAGAGCTGATAAAAGTATTTGAACAAAACTGGTTCAGCGAAGGCTTTTTAACGCGCGAACACGAAAAAGAGCGGCTGCAGGCCGGACGGCAATCGCTTACGCGATTTCACCAGCAGCAGGAAGCTTCTCCCTATCAGCCGGCATTTGTAGAAAAAGAATTCAGCTTTGTTCTTGGAAACAACCGCATCATCGGCCGCTGGGACCGGGTGGATGAGCGCGATGGCGAAGTCTATATCGTGGATTTTAAATCTTCAGAAATCCGAGAGCAGGACAAAGCGAACAGACGTACAGCCGACAGCTTGCAACTTTTCCTCTACGCATTGGCGTATTTAAATACACAGAGCACACTGCCTAGGGCTGTGGAGCTGCATTTTCTGGATTCGGGAATTGTGGGCACCGCACAGGTTACCGAAAAAAAGCTGAATAAAATAACCGATAAAATAAACGCGGCGGCTCAAGGCATTCGCTGCCGAGATTACACCCCGAATCCGAACGCATTCCACTGTCAATTTTGTGCATTTTCCGAGGTTTGTCCGGCAACAGCCGCAAAATAATAAATTGAGTCAGCATTAAATTTATCAAAATATTATTATTCCGTGCAATAAATTCTCAAATATTTTTGTTATTCTATAAAAATACCAGTAAAGCCGTGTTTATAAAGTGAATGACCTTTCACATTGATGCAAATTAGAAAGAATTGAACGATAAAAAACAGGAAAGAATAATTCTTCTCGACTCAACGAAGTAAAAGCCATCCCATAAGATGTAAAGCCCGCATTTTATAGAGGAGCGGTTTATGTCCTCTTTCCTCAAAAAAATTGACCTGAAATAATTTTAAATTTCGTAAAAATATGACAACCAATCGAACACAAAAACCGTCATACATACAAACACCTGGAACAACAAATAAACCGAGGTACAAAATGTTGACTAAATCCAAAAACAACCACCACCAGAGATTTGTGATGTACATTTCCGACAGACTTCGGTTCCGGATCGAATCATGGATAAAAGGCAACGGTATGACCCTCACCGATTTTGGCCGAGCGGCCTTGATAGCGCATCTCAACAACAAAAAACGCGAAGCCGTGCGCGCCCAGCTCGCTGAAACTTGCAGAATTTTTGACGGCAACCGACAATAATTTTAACCGCACCCCGCACCAAAAAAACCTTGACAAAATAAGTAGATTTCGTTAGATTTGAAACCTGCTCTTGCGCCCGTAGCTCAGTTGGATAGAGCAACGGACTTCTAATCCGTAGGTCGCAGGTTCGAATCCTGCCGGGCGTGCTGGTCGGGGGTGTTTATTTCGCCTCCATGATGGTATGCTCTGCTCGTTTTTTCCCTATTTTTCTGAATCCCTTCCACCTACATCCAACGGTACATGAATCACGCCTGCCTGAACTCGAAACCGGCCTGTTCACGAGCCTGTCGAGTAAAAATCTGCCATCGGTCGAGAAAACTCAGGAAAGAATGATTCACACACCCGCTCTCAGGATTCGTTTCTTCTTCCAAGATTAAGAGGAATTAGCGGTTAGTCGAACTGCGCGCCGTGGGAAGTGCCTGCACACCTCGCCTCTTCGGTTCATTTGATGAGGATTACCAGCAGTGTGATATCGTCCGGAAAAATTCCTTTGCTGAAGTTGGTCAGCTCTTGCAGAATGCGGTCCCGGAGTTCGACTGCGGTTAATTGGCGATTCTTCTGCAGCAGTTCGATCAAGCGGCGAACATGGAATTGATCCCCGGAAGGATTTTCCAGCTCAGTCACTCCGTCGGTGAAAAGAATCAGCCGGTCGCCGCACTGCAGTTCCACCTCGCTCTCTTGATAAGTCGTCTCATCGGTCACTCCCAGAACCAGATCATTGTTGTCCAGCAGTAAGTGCGAGCCATCTCTTCTGAACAGAATCGGCGGATTGTGCCCGGCGTTGGTGTAGGTCAGTTTTTTCCGACTGGCATCCAGCGTTCCGAAGAAAAACGTGATAAACTTACCGCCAAATGTGTTTTGACACACGTTCTGATTCAGTTTCTCGCACAGCTCCCGGGGGGACACGCGACTCGAAGCGTGTATTCGCACTGCGGCTTGCAGATTGGACATCAACAGAGCGGCTGGTACGCCGTGTCCAACCACGTCTGCCACGCACACGCCAGCCGTATTTTCATCGTATCCAAGGACGTCATAGTAGTCGCCTGAGACCGGCCGGGCAGGCAGGGTGCTGCCGGAAAATTCGATTCCGCGCACATCTGGCAAGTGCCCGGGTAAAAAGCCCAGTTGTACGTCACGTGCCAAATTAAATTCACTTTCGATGGATTGTTTCAGTCGTACCAGGATGTAGGTTACGATGAGAAACATGCCTAATCGCACAACAGCATTCCAATACGGAATGAAAGGCAGTGAGCGGAAATGCACCTCGAAGAACATGAAATCGGCGAGAAACCAGGTCAGCGCACTCAATATCGATATAAAATACGCGCTCCTTTTTTTTGCGTACCAGGCCACCAGCGACATCGGCAAAAGATAAAACACCGAAAGGGAAAGATCCATTCCGGTCACATAATCGATGAAGCCGATCAAAACCACCAGAATGGTGGCCGTAGTCAGCAGGAAGCTGACGCTCTTTTTGCTCAGGTATTTCAAGAATGACTGCAACATGGCGCTCCTCACATCGATTGACTTCTTACAGCGTCGAGGATTGCTGCGGGTTTTCTTTTACACCCAAGGACCCGCCACCGGTTGAAAATTCAAAGGTTCTCTGCTGCAGCGGTGCACTTCCTTGCACCTTCAGATGCACTAAATACGTGCCCCACGGCAGCGCGTCCAAATCGACTCTCAGAAAATCGTGCTTCATGTTTCGATCAACCGACAATGCGTACGTCTCCTGCCGCAGCGCTCCGCCCTGCTGGTTTTCGATCACGCTGTGAAGATGGATGAGGGTGTCCGGCGCGGCCGTGTGCACTTCGTAATAGAGCAAAAAATTCAAAGCGTGTGGTTCGTCCTCCACCCAGAACAATTCAGAAAAGGGCGGCTCCGCCAGTTTTGGGAAACGAACCGGCACGAGATCGCTCAGGTCAACTCGGCCGTTTCGCTCTCCGACCTGCACCTTCTTGGTTGCCGCAAAAAGGGTTTTTTCTCTTTCCAATTGCAGCTCAAAAACAACGCGGTAATTCCCAGATTTCAAATGAAAACTCGCGTGCTGCTGCACCGAAGAATGGTTTTCTTCCAACATCCGCTCATTGGCCCGAGATATGTTGACTGCCACGACTTTTTCAGCCAGCACCTCCTTTTGTGAATTTAACACGGCTACTATCGCTCTTGCCTGCTGCGGCCTTTCTGGGCGTCCAAGCTGCGACAGCCAGTCCCGTTGGAGTTTGAAATAGACATCCAATCGCCACTCGTTCGGCCGGTGCTTGTCCGGAAAAAGAAAGGTTTCCATGCGTGGCTGGGCAACCGCGTCCGGAAACAAAGCCAGAGTAAAGCACGAAATTAAAAAAGTGAAAACCATGCGCTTAAAATCGGCGCCTTTTCGTTTTCTCATTTCTGTACCTCCCTTAAAATTGCGTCAGATCATTTGGAAGAAAATTAAAGACCGGGGCGGGCAACAATTTGAAAAGAAGTCATTTCCTGATCCCGAACCCCAAACGGAGTCGAAGGGTTTTGTCTCAGAATCCACTCATGCCTCGACGCCGTTGGTGGTGAAGGGCAAGCACCTCGTGCCCGGCCCCGAATTCAGAACATGGGGCTACTGCACTTCAAACGCCACAAAGAAGCTGTTGGATCCCCGTTTTACGTAAATCAAAACTTTCTCACCGCTGTTTAGTTTCGCCACGATTTCGCTGAACTGGCGAACGGAAGTCACGGGTTTTCGGTTGATTTCTTTGATCAAATCCCCCTGTCTGAGGCCAGCTCGGAAAGCTGCGCTGCCGGAGCGGATTTCGGTGATCACCACGCCCTGCTCGTCGGGATTAAAACCGAAACGCTGGGCCCTTTGGTCGTCGAGCGCTCGCACGCTGAAGCCTAACTTTTCGATTATGCCCTGCTTGACTTCAGTGGCTGGGGCTTGTTCGGGCAATTCGCCCAGCTTAACCGTAACGGTTTTCTCCTTGCCGCGTCGGTTGATGAGCAGTTCAACTTTGCTGGCGGGTGTGCGTCTGGCGATCTCGTTGCGCAGGTGCGTACTGCTCTTGACTTCTGTGTCATCCAGCTTGACGACGACGTCTCCGGCCTGCAGGCCGGCTTTCGCCCCGGGACCGTCTTTTACCACATCAGAAATCAGGGCGCCGCCGGTTGCGGGCAAACCCATGGCTTCGGCCATGGCATCGTCCACATCCTGAATGTAAACCCCTAGCCATCCGCGTACTACCTTGCCGCTGGTGATGAGCGCGTCCATGACCGCACGCGCCATGTTAATGGGAACGGCAAAACCAATGCCCTGGAAACCTCCGGATTGCGTGGCAATGGCCGTGTTGATGCCCACCAATTTTCCTTCCAGGTTGATGAGCGCACCACCGGAATTGCCGGGATTGATGGCGGCATCGGTCTGAATGAAATCTTCGTAATCAGCAAGCTGCAGGTTGGAGCGACCTTTGGCGCTCACAATGCCAGCGGTCACGGTGTGAGCGAGGTTTTCACTCAAGGGACTGCCCACTGCCACCACCCACTCGCCAACTTTTAGCTGGTCGGAATCGCCCAATTCCAGGGGAGTGAGATTCTTTTCATCCACTTTGAGTACAGCGATATCCGTTTTAGCGTCTGTTCCGATGATTTTGGCGTCCACTTTTTTGCCGCCCAGAAACATCACCCGCACTTTGTCCGCATCTTTCACCACATGGTTGTTGGTCAGAATGTAGCCGTCGGTACTGACGATCACGCCCGAACCCATGCCGCGCAAATGCTGTTCCCCCTCGGGAACGCGCGGCCTGAAAAAGCGGCTGAAGAAATCGTCCCCAAAGAAGTCGCGAAACGGGTCGTCAGAAAACGGACTGGCAAAGGGTTTGACCCCGCGCGTCTTCACCACCTTGTCCGTGAAAATCGTTACCACGCTTTTGTTCGCCTGTTCGGCAATCTGAATAAAAGCGCTGTTCATATTTTTGATCAGGTCTGCATCCAGCCTAGGGGATGAATTCAACCCGCTCGAACTGGACGATTCGGAAATCCATTCCGCGTGCGAATCTGGCAGCCAATCCAACTGCTTCACAGCCAGTCCGCCAATAAACATACCTACCAGTAACAGAACGATTACCTGTATTTTGTTCAGTCTTTTCATGATGATTCCTCCTTTCGTTTATTCATAACTTTTTCCATTAACAGGGTTTGTGGCTTGCCTTTTCAACCCCTTTGTTTAAACCATTGGCAATTATATTCAAATGGTCCATTTAACTAACGCATGACATCCTCAAACATCACTTCCCAGTATCGACGGTCTGGATCTCTGAAACTCCAGTGGTTCCTAATCGGTAAATCCCAGTCCGGGTAATCCTGAAAAAGCCAGTCATTTAGAAATCCAAATCGCTGCAGCTCCAGTTGGGTTTGGGCCGCCTGTGCAGCCTGGTGCAAAAACATGCCGACGAAGATCAGCCACAGGCCGTTCAAAAAGCCGCCCATCAGAAAACTGAGTATGCCCAATCCCATAAAACCGAAGGCCACGGCTTTGCCTGCACCAGTCGCGATTAAGGTCGAACGATAGTAGCTGCCTTTGATTCTCCAGAGCAACGCCCGTAGAATGCGACCGCCATCCAGTGGAAAACCCGGCAGCAGGTTGAACAACACCATGGCCAGGTTGACCCGTGCGAGAAAGGATGTCACCATCAAGAATGGCGCCCCCAAAACAGCCACCGGAGAATGGGAGAGCAGGTAAAAGAATACAGCCAGGACAGCGCTTACCAGCGGTCCGGCCACCGCCACCTTCAATTCCACTTCTGGCGATCGTGGCTCGCTGGCCATTTCAGCTACGCCTCCAAAAATGAACAGCCGAATCCCCAGAATACGGATACCGTTTTGGTAAGCAACATACGAGTGCCCGACTTCATGCAGCACCACGCTCAAAAACAGCAGCGCCGATGAAATAATTCCCATCAGCCAATAGGTAACGCCGGACTCACCCACAAGGTTGGAAGGGAAATAGCCTGTGGCCAGCGACAGACTCATGAGCACGAAGACGACCAGCCACGACCAGTCGGCACTTACTCGGAAACCGAATATCTGAAAAAGATAAAAATCACGTTTTTTACTAATCATGTGTTCCTCCTTATCATATCTAACACCTCTTTTGCTTCAATCTGTAAAATTGTTCAATCGTTTTGCTGCTTTTCAAAACTCGTGCCATACTGAAACAACCTCATTATTCATTGATTTTGTTTATTTTATATCGGATAACAATTTCTTTTACTCTTTCTGTCAAAAATTCTAACAACGTCTGAACTTTCAGACCAGTTTGAAATATTGACCGACTGATGATTTTCAGAGGGTGACATCATGGCAGAAATCAAAATGTGGCCGGTAAAATTCCCGGATGACGAACGAGCAACCCGCCGCACCATAGAGCTATTTTGAGGACCTGCCAAAGACGATGGAACGTACTAAAGAATGGTTAGTTAGTGATTGACCGAAAAGTCCATATTTCTTCACCCTGAGCGAAGTCGAAGGGTGATAAGCTGTTGTTTTTACGTCATGTTTCGATTCCGCTCAGCATGAAGACGCGCGTTTTCGGTCAATCACTAGTTAAACTGCAGCAGTAGATTTCATCCTAATAATATGGAACGGAAAACAGAAAGGAGATCAGAGAAGTTGTAGGCGTCAGACCGTGATTTAGGACCGTGAACCGTAAAAAACAATTCACAACAAAAAGCTTGCATCTTTAGAAAAAATTATTAAATTAAAAAGCTGTTTTGGTGAGCGTAGTTCAACTGGTTAGAGCACCAGATTGTGGATCTGGATGTTGGGGGTTCAAGTCCCCTCGCTCACCCTAAGATTGACCAGTCCCCTTCGTCTAGTGGCCTAGGACTCAGGACTTTCATTCCTGCAACAGGGGTTCGACTCCCCTAGGGGACGCCAAGCTATTTTGTAAAGGGCGGCCGTCGAATATCCTATTCGACGAACGCCCTTTTTGTTTCAGTGGTATCCAATCAAAAAATACTCATACAAATTATTAATTTTACGCAAAAACACTTGTTTTTATTTATTGGTAATCGTAAATAGAATGTCAGAAGTGAATATTTAAATTCAAGTTAAGAAGGGAATCGCGATGAGAATTATTTTGATCGGACCGCCAGGTGCTGGTAAAGGCACACAAGCCAAAAGAATCATGACAAAATTAGGCATCCCGCATATTGCCTCCGGGGATATGTTGCGAGAAGCGGTGGCCAACGCTACGCCATTGGGCAAATTGGCACAAGATTATATGCAAAAAGGCGCGCTCGTTCCGGACAATCTGGTCATTGAAATGATCATGGAACGCATTTCACAACCGGATGCAGAAAACGGATTCTTACTGGATGGATTCCCACGGACACGGCCGCAAGCGGAAGCCCTCAATAAAGCTTTGGCAAAATCCAACGTACAAATCGATCACGTGCTGCATATCGACGTTCCCGATGAAGACATCCTGATGCGCAACACCTCTCGCCGAATTGACCCCGAAACCGGCATAATTTATAATATAAAATTTAATCCTCCCCCTCCGGAAATTCTGTCCAGATTGGTGCAGAGGTCTGACGACTGCGAGAAAACGGTGAAAAATCGACTGGAAAAATATCATTTCGAAACCAAACCGATTATTCCTTATTATGAAAGCAAGGGACTGGTGCGCAAGGTTTCTGGCCAGGGCACAATGGAAGAAGTTGAACAACGAATATTCAAAATATTAAAATAAGCTCACTCGCGCCGCAAAAACAACCCACCCCCAATTCAAAAAAAAGCGCCGATATTTCCCGGTCGCCGTGCAATTTATTAATTTAGGAAATACCGACGCATGATTTCTTGCATGCAAAACTTGCCTTGTCACGTCGTATTTTATACAATTGAATCCATTTAATATTCCTCAAATTTCCGGTAATTTATTCATCGCTTTCCCTCTGTTGCTCTATTTTTTGTCAGAACAGCATTTCTTGTTTTGAATTCAAAATCCAGTCAGGATTTATTTGACATTTCACACGACATTTAGTATTATATACCAAAGCAAAATTAGAAAGGAGCGAGACTCATGGCAGATGCAAAGGCAATATTTAAAAGGAAGCTATCCGCTGAAGAAGCAAGTGGTAATTTTATTATGATACAAAAAAAAGAATTGGACTTTTTCCCAAAAGTGGGAAAACCCTTTAAATTGTCAGTCGCAAATAAAAAATTTGATATTTTTGTGGAAGCCGTGGAATGCTGGTGTCAGGGGCCCAAAAAGCCGCACAGTCATTATCGCATCAAAACCACCCCATTTCGCGACCTGTTTAAATTGCACTGGGGCACAAAAGTGGTGATTGAAAAAGTCAAAAACAATGAATTCAAATTGGTCTCGCAGGTGGGAAGAAAATGAAAAAGGCAGCGTTCCTCCGAGCCGCTGCCCTCTATGAATCGAAGAAAAAATCTCCCGTATTCTACCGAAACATGGCTTTAATACTGCCCCAGGTTTGACGAGCACTCGAAATTGTCGGGGTCACGGAAATGACTTTGGAATAAACAAAAGAATCATCTTTATCGACGATTTTTAACCGATAGTAAAAAGTTCGCTCTAACTGTTTGAATACCGATTTGTCTTCGTACGTGTACTCTTTTTTCGATTTGGGGACGTCACTTGCCTGAATAAAATCGACTTTCGTGAATTTCTTTTTTGCGGACGTGTCAAAACTTCTCTGAATTTCAAATCCCTTTAAATTAATTTCGTTCTGCGTCGTCCATTTCAAGGTCACCTGATTGAAACCGGGCTGACCGTCAAATTTGACGATTATCGTTCCCGCCAGCACTAAGTTCGCACACACAAAAAGGCACAAACCAAGCTGAAAAATTACATTTAGTCTTCGCATTGTCATTTCTTTGATATCAGGGAAGGAGATATTTAAAACACAACCCTAAATTACAGATTAAATTGAAAAAGTCAAGTCTTTTTTTTATTTCAAAAAATTTATTTTCAAACCGCATAAATCAAATAGCGCAAGTTTCGTCTGTGCAGGTCAACCTGCACAATTTCACGCAAGGCATCCGTTGACGACAAGCTTGAAGGCGTTTCATTAATCCGGTTGTAAAGTCGTCGTAAAAACGCAGAGAATATATTCTAATATTAATGGCCTGTTGAAAAAACAGCCTTTCCCGAACTTGTTGCGGGAGTCAGGCTGAATTCACGGTGAATCCCGGAGTAAATTCGGGAAACCATGATAACTCTTTAATAATCAATCAAAACAGATTTTCAACTAGTCATTCCTACTTCTATTTCGAACGAAAATGAAAAATATTTACCTAAATTTCACTTCAAGGTATCTGCCAAATACCCGATATATAATTCAGCAAAGAAATGTCTGGTATGAGTATTTCGCGCAAAAACCATCAGGAGCACAAAGAATGCACAAAGTCAACGTCCAGGATTTGGAAAATATCAACACCACTAAAATATCAGGACAAACCTTAAAGAAACATTTAATGGCCATGTTGGCCAGCTCCTCCCAGTGCAAAGCGATTCTGGAGTGCATCAACAAAGACACGGGGGAATATCGCATCGTTTTGCAGGGCATTTTAGAACCCAACGGAAAAATGAAAGAATATTAACGCCCGGTTTCACCTTTTTCGATCAGCTCGAGACATTCCACACAATTTAATTTTTTACAATACCTTTTGTTTAAATAGAGCAACCCTTGTTGTTGCACAGCGGAAGTCATGACTTTCGTCCTTTTGGAAGGCGTTCCAAATAACTGTATTTTCATGGTCCTCACGACGGCGTTGTCAGCCGCGAGTGGATATCTTTGAGAGATTTCCTGCAGCAAGTTGACTAATACGCCATCATTGGCTTCGCACGCGTAAAGATATAATGACGGGATAACGATGTTGATGACGATATCCCGGGCGCGATCCTTACCTATCAAAGCCTTGTTTTTCAAGGAGGCGGTGCTTTGGGATGCGTGCTCAAATCGGTAATGATTCGACCAGAATCCTTCCGATTGTGCGGTCAACATGGTTTCCAGCTCTGAAATAATTCTTTCAAAATGGCTGGCATTGCCGCGAACAACATTCAGAAATCCTTGTAGAAACCCCTGCCAGCCGGTTCGGGTCAAAAGCTGCACCATGCCTGCCATGCGTCGGGTAGGAAAATTCTGCGGTCGCAATCGGAAAAATTGCCACTCGTGAAATTTCATCGGTTTGATTTCCAATCGATGTGATAGCTGGTCCCACAGTATTCTTAACGGCGCGACATAGCTCAACGTCTCGGAGTCACTTATTTCCGTGGCAATTTGCTGATTGGAGGGCAGCAATCCAGCCGCCCCGAAAAGCAAAGCCGTGCATTTTTGCTGAAACAAATCTGGTGAAACCCGCTGCATTTCACTGCACAGCAAATCATACGTAACGGTATCCGCTAATTTCCTGAAGGGTATCTGGTTTTTAGAATATCCAAGCGCTTCAAAAATTTTCTTGTAGAGCAACTGATCCCATGAGTGGCTGATCAGGTCTTCCTTTATTTGTGCCACTTTTTCGCTGAAGCGGCGCATACCGGCCGATTGAATGGTAGCCAGAATTTTCGATGTTTCACACCGTCGCAATGAGCATTCAGCCACGACCAGGGACGAGGTTTTTTGCTTGCCGGGCATTGATGGATTCGATTTCCACAATTTTGCTTTTTGATTCTCCACATTGATATTCAACTGCGGCACCTGAACGCCGTCTTCTCGCTCAATGAATTTCTCTTCCTCTCTGGCAGTAGAAATCAAATGCAAAATCACCCGGTTGTATCTGGGATCGCGGTGGTGGCCGTGTGCATACCAACCCGATGCATCGAAATGGATTTCCACATCTCCTTTTTGGATCTTTCCGGAAAACTTGATGATGGCGTCTTTGAAATCCGGACCGCTGTCTAAATTTTCAATACCACCAAAAATGACCTCAACCGATTGGCCCGACTTTGTGTGCATCGGCTGATCGAAAAGCTTGCCGCTTTTCCAGAGCTTATGCAGTAAAATCTCCTGATCATGGACTTTTAATTCCATAATGGCATCCCCAATTTTTGAAATTTTTACTAACGAGAAAAAAAGCAGGTAAGGCTAATTCTATTGAATCAAAAGGTTTTGTTCAGATTTTTCGGCGAATTCTAATTGTACTTCATTCAAGAATCCCCGGTCGTCCAAAATGTACCAGTAGGTACTGATAACCGTATCCAGCAACCAGTCATCATAAAAATGCTGCCAGTTCCCCAAAATAAAACCGTTGTCACTGATGATGTTCTGCTCCTGATTCAACGGCAGGCTCAACTTTTGCAATTTCGAAATGATGTCTTTTTTGCGCTGGTCTGCAGCAATGCGTGGCTGAAACTCCACTTCGCGGTTATCCACGTTGATGGGGATACATTGCGCATACAACAAACCCTCCGCACTGAGATAGACCTTTAAAATGATGCTATCCACGGCGTTTTTGCTGTAGGAGCCAAAAACGAAATTGCCCAGGCTGTAGGCGATCAATTTGTTCTGGTAAATTTCCAACCCCTGCAAAATGTGCGGGTGATGTCCGAGAACCAGGTCGGCTCCGCTTTCGATGGCCAGATGGGCAAAATAAATCTGATAGTCTTTGGGGGTGTCTAATTTCTCCGCACTCCAGTGAAATGAAACCACGCTAAAGTCCGCCAGCTTTTCCCATTTTTTAAGATGGGCTTGCAGCAATTCCGGCTGTGGATAGGCGGTGCCGCTGCTGTCCGGCTGCGCGTAAAATTCCTTCGGGAAGGTCATGGAGTAGCCGAAAAAGGCAACGGTTTTGCCTGCGACTTCAACCACCGCCGGTTCATGCGCCCTCTCTAAATTCGCGCTGGCGCCACAGTGAAAAATGCCTGCACTATCTAACGATTGCAGGGTGGTCATCAAACCGGTTTCACCGAAATCCATGATGTGGTTGTTTGCCAGGGTTACCACATCAATGCCCGCGGACTTGACGCCGGGGGCATATTTTGGCGGTACTTTAAAATTGTACTTTTTTTCAAACGGTTCACCTGCTTCTGTAAACGGCGCTTCCAAATTGGCAATGGCAGCGTCGCCGGATTGCAAATAAGGTGAGGAAAATTTAAAGGGGTAGGCCGCTCCGTGCTGCTCGAGATTTGGCAAAACCCAGGAGCCCAGCATCAGGTCGCCCACGGCCACAACGGACAATTTCGAGATGGCATCCAGCAAGTGCGGGTTGGACGCGCCCGTTTGCGCGAAGGTGGTGGATGGCTGTTTGATTGCAGTAAAAATAAAACAAACTATCAAGTTAATAAAAATTGAACTTGCTCGCATCCCGCCACCCCGTGAATTTTATTTGGCTTTTGTTTTGGAGGCTCCGGGCTCAGCGGCTGCCGAAGCTTTTGCTTTCGGTTTGGCTTTGGGTTTTGGTGCGGGCTTGGTTTCCGATTCGGTTTTCGTTACGGTTTTGGGTGC